>NZ_JBIMLI010000068.1:3161-24783 GCF_051859755.1 Limnospira sp. | reverse complement strand
AGTGGTCGCTTCTGGTAGTAGGTTCTACTTCACGCCTTCCGTTCCCCGCTTCAATCCTGGGGTTGTGATTCCCAAAACTGGGGGTGGCTATCGCCGTTACTCTCAACGCAATTGTTAAGAAATCATTAAGATTTTCAATTTAGCGTTTTGACCTTGAGTTCCCTGCCTTGTTTTGTATATTTCTATACTAAACGTTGGGACATATAAACAGTTATAGGGATGGTCAGGAGTGCGCTCCTTATATTCAACCAAGGGGTTGAAATCCCCACCGAGCGGTTATTTCAGGTATTGCAACCCTATTTCATGCCCGAACGTCTCGCACCCATGATTTCAATCTAGCAGAAAACTATGAAAGTTGATCATAATATCAGCCCAAACTAGATGCCCACACTACCTGAGTAGTTCTTGAATTATATTGTAGTGGGAGCATCAATTAACAATTAACTATAAAAACTGCATCAGGAAACTGGCAAGGCCCTTAGCACCTTTGGGTAATACCCCGCAATGAATCCATCAAGTTCTGATATTCAGGAGGATTAATCAACCCTGAACTGTAAAACTGTGCTAGACAGCTATTTAGGGCATTAAATGCTGTTTCCTTATCAATCCAGGACTTGCCCCCAAGCAGTGCCTCTTCTGGAGTGGAGTAGTCGTTATTGGAAGTTAGATGGTCACCGTAGGGCAGGATGATCTGCCACTTCCAACGGTGACGGAAACTGAGGGTTGATATCAGTAGCCCATAATAATCCTTGTGCATTGATTTTTGTTACCTAGGTGACAAAACTTAATTTTTATTTAACAATTGTATTATATTTTCTAATCAATATCAAGTTTGGGCGGCGTGATACCAAATCTTCACGAGTCGGTCAGATCCGCCACTAGCTATGGTTTTGCCGTCAAGACTAAATGCTAGGGATAATACGTCTGCTGAATGGGCGGCGATGGTTTCTAATAATGTGCCGTCGCCCAGTTGCCAAATGTCGATTTGGCCTTTACTGTTGCCAGTAATTAACTCTGTACTATCGGGTTTAAAGGCGATCGCAAATATATCGGCATCATCAGCCCGCAGGGTACGCCATAGCTTCCAGGTCTGGTCTTGTTGATGCCATAGACCGATGGAACCATCCCGACATCCTCCGGCTAACATTTGACCGTTAGGACTAAAAGCAACGGTTCTCACCCAGTCAGACCAACGGGGTAGGCTTCCTAATTCTTGTCTTTGCTGTAGGTTCCACAGGCGGACAGTTTTATCCCTAGAGGCGCTGGCTAGGGTCTGACCATCTGGGGAAAAGGCGAGTCCATAAATGCGATCGCTATGACCATAGAGAGTGTAGGAAGGCTTCCCTTTTTTGAGATCCCAAATTTGTATGGTTTTGTCCCGGGATGCGCTGGCTAGAATATCTCCCTGGGGGGAAAAGGCCACCTGTTCCACAGCATCTTGATGACCAATGAGCGTATACCAGCGTTTACCTTTTTTGAGATCCCAAATTTCCACAGTCTGATCGCGACTACCACTAGCTAAAATCTCTTCCTTCGGGGAAAAGGCGATCGATGTTACCCAATTTTCATGACCAGTTAGCGTGTACCAACGTTTCCCATTTTTCAGTCTCCAAATTTCTATAGTCAGATCTTGGCTACTGCTGGCCAGTATTTCCTGATCAGGAGAGAAAGCTACACAGGTGACTTGATTACGGTGTCCTGTCAGCGTATGTAGCAGTTTCCAGCTAGGTGATGACCGTTGAGGTTGAACACGGCTAGGTTTTGGTGGGGTGGGTGGCTGAGAAGTTCTAGCCGTCGGTGGTGGGGTGATTTGCTGACTGGTTCTAGCTGTCCGTGGTGGCGGTGGGGGCAGTGGTGGCCGCGGTACTCTCACCGATGCAGCCGGGCTAGGGAGTGCCGTATTATCAAAGTTATTAATATTAATGTTGTGCAGAATCGTCGGGGGTAGTCCACTAGGATGCAGTGCCCTCAGTACATTCAGCGGGGAATTATAGCGCTGGGAAGGTAGGGAAGCCACCATTCTATCTAAAACTAAGCCCAGTTTATTACTAACCGTATTTTCCTGTAAATAATCTCGCCAAACCCATTTATCTTGGTGAATATCATAGAGGTCAAAGGGCGAGATTTGGGTGAGTAAATATAAGCAAGTCACCCCCAAACTATAAATATCACTAGCATATATGGCTTGACCCCTAGTTTGTTCTGGAGCCACATATTCAGGACTGCCGATAATAGTTCCTGGTCCTGATAAGTTGGTGCTTTGTACTACTTTCGCCGCCCCAAAGTCCACTAATACCAACTTACCCGATGTCGAGCTATTTACTAATGTTTGAGATTGAATAATATTGGCGGGTTTAATATCCCTATGAATGACTTTATTTTGATGTATAAATTCTAAAACTGGCAAGAGTTCATCAAGTAGTTGAATTATTTGAGTTTCGTTAAAAGTTCCCTGGCTAATTACTAAGTCTTCTAAATTGGGGCCGTTAATATATTCTTGGACTAAGTATTGATTATTGTCCTGTTGAAAATGTGCCAGCAAATCTGGGATGTGGGGATGTTTTCCTAGTTCATCGAGACGCTGGGCTTCTTGGTGGAATAATTCCGCCGCTTTGCGAGTGGTTTCTACCCCTTGGGTTTGCGGGAAAAATTGCTTAATGACGCAGGGGGGATGGGAGGGTTTATCGTGATCAACTGCCAAAAATGTTTTCCCAAATCCGCCATGACCAATAGGTTTAATAGCCTGGTATCTCTCCCGTAGAAACAGTTTGGCACCACAGGTGAGGCAGAATTTAGCATCATCTGGATTTTGGGGATGAGAACATTGGGGATTGAGGCAATAACTCATGGTAGAAAATAATTACCAGGGGACTAGGTTGGGGTTTTTATTCTGTTTCTAAGCGGAAGGTTTGACCATTATGATTGGTGCGGTAAAGCCAATGGCGCTGACCATCAGACACTCGGACCCGCCAGCCATCTACTAACATTTGACCACATAATTCGTCTGGCTGGGCGAGTCCTAAACAGGTATTTGGCCAAGTATGTCTTTCGGCGGCGAGGATTTCGATTTCATCTGGGGAACTTCCAGTGCGATCGATGACATCTTGGCGCAATTTGGTGGTAATTTCCGGGGGGAGATCGGCTAAATTTTGGGAGGTTTCATCCATGATCATCACGGCTTCAGGGTTTTCTACCATAATGGGGTCTGGAGTAGGAGAGTCGGTTTTGACTAAAACCACATAGGCGACTAGGGCTAACACGCCTATCAGTAGGGCGAAGATGACCCGGGGAGGTTGTAGGTAGATGGGTCGGTCTGGCTGGTCTTGGTTGGCAGAATCCTGGGGCTTAGGTTTCATAACTAGGACTCGCAAAAACTAGATGATGACGCTTGGAAATATTATAGCTTAATAATTATGGGAAGGAAATGATACAGTATTAAATTAAGTACAATTGTGGGGGTTTGATGTATGGATGTACTATTAGAGGGGGGTGCAGTCCTGGAAAAACGGGATTATACCTTAATTGTGGATGTCAGCGAGAGTATGGCAATGGCTGGCAATAAAAAGGGGCAGTCTCGCTGGGAGTTAATGCGACAATCGATTTTAGAGTTGGCAACCTATTGCGAACATTTTGACCCGGATGGGATTACTTTATATTTATTTGCTGAAGAGTTTAAGCGCTACGATCGCATTACTTCTGACCATGTGGGAGAGGTTTTTGAGAATCATAAACCAGCCGGAAAAGCTGATTTAGCCTCGGTTCTCAAAGATGCCACTGATAGTTATTTTGCTAGACGGGCGACGGAACAATCACAGCCTAATGGTGAAACTATTTTTGTGGTGACGGGTGGGGAGATTATTAATACGTTATTGGAGGTTAAACGCATCTTGATTAATGCTTCCAATCAATTAACCCATGAGGAAGAGTTGGCTGTGGAAATGATTAGGGTGGGCTCTAGTGAAGAGGCTACGGCGTTTTTTAAGGTGCTTGATGATGAGTTAACGGCGGCGGGCGCTCGTTACAATATTTGTGATACAGTGAGTTTGGAAGATATGGAAGAGATTAGTTTGACGGATGTTCTATTGCGGGCAATTACTGATTAGATTTGAGGGGATTTCCTGGAAATAGGCAACCATTGGGGTTGCCTTGATTGATGTTATTGCGGATGCCATTTGATATTGCAACCAATACTGGGTTTTTGGTCGCTGTTGATGGGTTTGTCGGCGATAATGGCATCTAAAGCCGCCCGCAAATCTGCCCCGGTGACGGGTAAGTTATTCCCGGGGCGACTGTCATCTAATTGACCGCGATAGACTAATTGGCGATCGCTATTAAACAAGAAGAAATCGGGGGTACAGGCTGCTGTATAGGCTTGGGCTACTTCTTGGGTTTCATCGTAGCAGTAAGGGAAGGAAAAACCTACTGTTTCCGCTTGGTTTTTCAGGTGTTCGGGTCCGTCTTGGGGATGGGTTTTGATGGAGTTGGCGCTAATGGCAACTATTCCTATTCCTAGGGGTTGATAATCACGTCCTAATTGGGCTAGTTCATCTTGAATATGTTTAACGAAGGGACAGTGACAACATATAAACATGACTAGCAAGGCTTTTTTATCCTTAAATGTATCGACGGATATCATTTCCCCAGAGGTCACGTCTGGGAGTTGAAAATCTGGGGCGCGCGTCCCCAAACTTAACATGGTTGATGCTGTTAAAGCCATGATTCAAGATTCCTAATTTCTACTATTGGATAACATCTGTTATCATTATAGCGGATCATTCTCGACTCAGGTTAGGTAACGCCATGGCTGATAACTAGGATGTTTGGGGGTGGGGGGTAAGTTGACATGAAGGGAATGTGATATGATCTCAAATAGCCACCCATAAAATGGAGAGAGCTATTATGAGCGATATCATATCCCTAAATACTTCAACGGCTATTAAGTTGGATGATTATATCCAATATGCGGAGGGGGGAATTGTTAGCCGGGTTTTGCTGAAAGATGCTCACTGTCAATATACCCTATTTTGTTTGGGGGCTGGCACGGAAATTTCGGAACATACAGCTACCAAAAACGCGACGGTTAACGTTTTGGCAGGTCGCGGAATTTTAATTCTGGAGGGGAAAGAGATTACCTTAGAGGCGGGAGTGTTTGTATTTATGAAAGCCAACGCACCCCACGCCCTGAAAACTGAGGAAAATCTGGCATTTTTACTGACTCTTTCGGCTGGTAATGAGTAGGGAAATTAAGTGACTTTAGCGCCTTGGGTATCAATTGCAAGCGATCGCACATCTACCCCGATGTTATAGCCCCTCCAAGCCTCCCTCATAGCAGATACACATAAGTGGGTGTGGGGGGGGTCTGTGAGGGCTAGAAGGGTCGGTCCTGCCCCGCTAATGGCTAATTCGTAAGCGCCTGCATCTAAGGCGGCTTGTCTGACGGTATCATAACCCTGAATCAGAGATTGGCGGTAGGGCTGATGGATTTTGTCAGCCATAGCCACGCGCAACCAGTCTCCCTGTCCGGTTTCTAAGCCTCGGACTAATAAACCTAGGTGGGCGGTGTTGAAAATGGCATCGGCGCGGGTATAATGGGAGGGGAGGACGCTGCGGGCTTCGGCGGTGGATAGTTCAAAGTCGGGAATAGCGACGACGGGGACTATATCTTGATGCCAAGGAATTTCGCAGATCTGCCAGCGGTGGTTATGGTCGGCTACTGATAACTGACAGCCCCCCAACAGGGCGGGAACTACGTTGTCGGGGTGTCCTTCTATGGCGATCGCCATTTCCATAATTTCTGTTGGAGTTAGGGGGTTTCCGGCTAGGGTATTTGCACCCACTAAACCCCCGACAATTGCTGTGGCTGAACTTCCTAAACCTCTGGCGAGGGGGACTCCTAGTTTGATGTGAATTTTGACGGGAGGGGGAGTTTGATTGATGTGATGGTAGAATTTGAGAAAGGCTTGATAAACTAAGTTGCGATCGTCTGTGGCTACGCGATCGCTTTCTAGTCCTTCGGCGGTAATTTGGTGGGGTTTTTCTGTATCTGTTAAAGGCGAAAATTCTAGGGTATTATATAGGCTGAGGGCTGCACCAATACAATCAAACCCTGGTCCAATATTGGCGGTGGTGGCGGGGACGGTAACGGTAATTGGGTGAGACATTGAAAATGATGAATATGGGCTAATTTTGTGGGAAAATTAGGGATTTTATCCCTGGCTTGTAGTTATGCAGACCATGGCTAGTTATTCTGGGTCTTGGTTGGCTGAATTTTCGCCAATATTAAGATTCTTTTTGGACTCTTTTAATTCTTTCCAGAGTTGTTTGATTCTTTGGTAAGCCACTTCGGAACTCAGTTTACCATTGGTTTCTAACCCACAGATATAGTTCACCTTATGTGCAAACTCTTGGAGGTTAGAGTTAAACATCATATTTTGGGGGCTAAATTCTCCACGATAACGGGTTTTGGGGTAAAGAAATTCGTCTTTTTCGTTCATATATTTAGGCTGAATATGTTAGTTGGTATCCTGGGGGAAAGCTACTACTAACTCCCTCAAAAAAAATGCTATTCTGGCTACATTTTTAGGTGCTAGTAATATCATTAATGAAAATCAAGGACTGACACTTAGGGGGTATCTGGGTTTAAGTCTGACCGTGGTGATTATAGTATTTCAGGCGGGTTATACAAGGGAAAGGATTATATTTTTGACCAGTATTTATACTGACTCAATCCGATTAAATGATTAACTAAATCCGGGTCAACTTAGCTGAAGATCATATAGCATTATGTATTATATGTTAGGCGATACCAAAAGGGGAGTCAATATGTCTATGGGTTTAGACAAACTCCCCATGGTCAAAGAGGTTTCTAGCCTATTATAGGTTATTGTGGCGCACCATATCCCCCGCCGCCGGGAGTTTGGATGGTCAACACATCCCCTATACCCATAAGGGCGATCGCCGTACTACCGAGATCTTCAACAGTCCCATTTTGGCGAGTAATGGAATTACGCCCCACCATACCCGGTTCACCCCCAGCCATACCAAAAGGTGGAATGATGCGATGTCCCGATAGGATAGTGGCAGTCATTTCCTCCAAAAATCGAATTTGGCGGATAATACCATTACCACCGCGATAGTTTCCGCCGCCGCCGCTGTGGGGGCGAATAGCAAAAGCATCGATCAGAACTGGATAACGCCATTCTAACACTTCTGGATCAGTTAGGCGAGAATTAGTCATGTGAGTATGTACCGCGTCGGTCCCGTGAAAATTTGGACCTGCGCCAGATCCGCCGCAGATGGTTTCATAATACTGATAGCGATCGCTTCCAAAGGTCAAATTATTCATAGTTCCCTGGGAAGCCGCCATAACCCCCAAAGCGCCATATAAAGCATCAACCACAGCCTGAGAAGTTTCGACATTTCCCGCTACTACAGCCGCCGGAAATTTGGGGTTAAGCATACAGCCTTGAGGGATGACAATTTCCAAAGGTTTTAGACATCCAGCATTGAGGGGAATACTATCAGCCACCAAAGTCCGAAATACATACAAAACCGCCGCTTTACAAACCGCCTGGGGCGCATTAAAATTACTTTCCAATTGTCGAGAAGTTCCGGTGAAATCTATTTTGGCGCTGCGGTTTTGGCGATTAATGCTAATCGCGACTTGAATAACTCCCCCATTATCCAGAGGATAAATAAACTGACCATCCCGCAGAACATAAATAGCCTTTCTCACGCACTCCTCAGCATTATCCTGGACAAATTTCATATAAGCCTGGACTGTGGCTAACCCATATTGTGCGACCATTTTCTGTAATTCCGTCACCCCTTTTTCGTTAGCGGCAATTTGTGCTTGTAGGTCAGCAATATTAGTCTCCGGGTTCCGCGCCGGGTAGGGATGATGAGTTAATAATTTCAGCAATTCTGCTTCTCGGAATTTGCCACTATCAACCAACTGGAAATTATCGATTAAAATCCCTTCTTCCAATACTGTTTGACTATGGGGCGGCATAGAACCGGGTGTTATCCCTCCCAGGTCAGCATGATGACCGCGAGATGCCACATAAAATAAAATGTTTAATCCGGCGGTATCAAACACTGGAGTAATGACGGTAATATCAGGTAAGTGAGTCCCGCCATCATAGGGATTATTTAGCATATAAACATCCCCCGGCTTGAGAGTTTCGGCTTTGGCTTTAATTAGGCTGCGGACACTTTCTCCCATAGAGCCTAAATGTACAGGAATATGGGGAGCGTTAGCTACGAGTTCCCCCAATTCATCAAAAATTGCACAGGAAAAATCTAGGCGTTCTTTAATGTTAACTGATGATGCCGTATTTTGTAGGGTAATTCCCATCTGTTCCGCGATAAACTGAAACAGGTTTTTAAAAATTTCCAGACGCACGGGATCTGGTTTATTGGTCAAGGTATTGGTGTCAATGGGGGAGGTTTGGGGCTGGGAAATTTTGGCTAAAACTAAGTGATTGCGTTCGGTTAATTGGGCAGACCAACCTGGTTCTATAATATTAGTTCCGGTGGCTTCAAGAATAATCGCAGGTCCGATTACTTCATCTCCTGGCTGTAAAATCTCTCTGGGAAATACGGGGGTTTGTTGCCATTTCTGATTAGCAAACATAGGGACGGTAGCAATAGGAGATGGGGGTTGATCATTTCGACGAGATAATATGGTTTCCGGGGGATTTTCCATCTGGCGGACTACTTCGACGGATACAGATTCAACTATTAATTTTTTGTCGGCTTTGACAAAACCATAACGGGTGCGGTGTTCGGTTTCAAAGGCGGCTTTCATGGGTTCGACTTGGGGAGAAAATGGGACGGTTAGGGTGGAGTCAGTCCCCTGATATTTTAAATTAGCGCGATAAAAAACTATGTCGTTGGGGGAATTGTGGGGGTCAAGTTCCGATCGCATTTCGGTTTCTAAATCGGCTAAAACTGGGGTGATATCTGCTAATAAATGTTCGTTTAGCGTGGCTTCTATGGCTTTCTCGCGGATGTTACCTACATCTGCTAGGGCCATGCCATAGGCAGATAAAACGCCAGCGTAGGGATGAATAAACACCCGTGTAATGCCTAATGTATCTGCGATCGCACAGGCGTGTTGACCTCCTGCGCCGCCAAAGCAACAGAGGGTATATTCGGATACGTCATAACCCCGCTGTAGGGATATTTTCTTAATCGCATTAGCCATATTTTCTACGGCGATCGCAATAAAACCCGCCGCCACTTCTTCCGGTTGGCGAGGGTCTCCGGTGGCTTGAGTAATATCTGCGGCTAACTGGTTAAATTTGGCTTTAACTACTTCTGGGTCAAGGGGTGAATTGGCTTGGGGTCCGAATACTTGGGGGAAAAATTCGGGTCTAATTTTGCCTAACATTACGTTACAGTCAGTAACTGTTAAAGGTCCCCCACCACCATAGCAAGCGGGACCTGGATCAGCACCCGCAGACTCTGGACCGACACGATAGCGGAAACCGTCAAAGCATAAAATTGAACCTCCCCCGGCTGCTACAGTATGAATAGAAAGGATAGGCGTTCGCATTCTGACTCCCGCAATTTCGGTCTCAAATTGTCTTTCATATTCGCCATTATAATGCGCGACATCTGTGGATGTTCCACCCATATCAAAGGTGATAATTTTGTCAAAACCTGCCTGTTTACTGGTTTTCACTGCGCCGACAATGCCGCCAGCAGGTCCTGATAAAATGCTGTCTTTTCCTTGGAAGTTTTGGGCGTTAGTTAAAGCACCATTGGACTGCATAAACATTAATTTAGGCAGGTTTTGCGGCGGGCTAGATACTGCATCTTTTGGGGGCTGGTTGCCATATAATTCCTGGGCAACTTTATCAATATAACGCCTTAAAATGGGTGAGAGGTAAGCATCCACTACGGTGGTATCTCCCCGGCTGATTAGCTTCATGAGGGGGCTAATTTGGTGGGATGCGGAAATTTGGGTAAAGCCAATTTCGGCGGCGATTTCGGCGATTTTTTGTTCGTGTTTGGGGTAGCGGTAGCTGTGCATTAGGGCGATCGCACAACTGCGAATTCCGTCTTGATAAGCCTTTTTTAGGGCGATTTTTAAGGGTTCTAATTGGAGAGGTTGCAGTTCTTCCCCTTGGGCGCTGTAGCGTTCTTCTGCTTCGATTACCCTTTCATATAGCAGGGATGGTAAAATGATTTCTTGGGCAAAAATATCGGGGCGATTTTGATAGCCAATGCGGAGAGCATCTTTAAAGCCTTTAGTGATGATTAATAGGGTGCGATCGCCTTGGCGTTCCAGGAGTGCATTGGTTGCTACTGTGGTTCCCATTTTTACCTCAGAAATACAATTTTCTGGGATGGGTTCATGCAAACCAATTCCTAAAATTTCTTTGATACCAGCTACCACAGCATCCTGATAACGTTGAGGATTTTCTGATAGGAGTTTATGGGTCACTAAACTACCGTCTGGTTTGCGCGCGACAATATCTGTAAATGTACCGCCTCTATCTACCCAAAATTGATATTTATTTACTAAGTTTTCAGCCATTGAATAATCCCCAATCATGTGAATTGTTGACAGTTACTCTAGTCCCATTCTATATAGCCATTCTCAATCAATACAGAAATCAGCCCCCACCACCTTCTCACCTTCTGGGAGAGGGTGGTTAGGGGGTTAGGTGATCTGGTCTTATTTATGAGACAGTTGCTTTAGTCTTTGGTCGGGAGGTATGACTATATATTCACCATAAAAGAGACTAAATTCGATGGTATTGTGTATCAGTTTGATGAGACGATCGCCCCAAAGATGCGATCGGGATAATAACCGATGATTTTGCCAATTCTGTTGTTTCACCATAAAAACCCCCTGAATCAAAAATTGGGTATAAGTAGGGTCTAACCTACTGACAGACTCAATAGATATCCCTCAGATATTGGGTTGACAAATAAACCCCGGATTATTTAGAATAGCGGGATTCTAACCAAATTCTGACATCTTGTTCCGTATAAAAACGTTGATTGCGCCGAGTGAAAGGGTCATAAACATCCCAGACTAAATCACCATCTTGATCATAACTTTCAGAGATTCTGATATCCCCGCCACCCAGCAGAAAATTATACAATAAACTAGGTATTTTTTGCCACCAATTAACAATACCTTTTGTGGGGTAAATGCCGGAATAATTCACCAAAGCATTACCCGTCAATGGCATGGTACTACAAGCAGTTCGTTCCGTTGATTTCATCGCCACAATTCCTCCATGAATATTCAGTTGTAACAAACCATAAAGTAGAGGAGATGCTAACTTTAAACTCCCTTATTTATCGCGGTTCACATAAATAAGCGATCGCCAAAATAAGTAAATTTCGATCACTCTATAAAAAGTATGACCTACCTCAGCCAAAAATAACAGATGCAGTTATGATGAATTGTAGCCATAACAGTTTAATTTTTGGCAACTGTTATGGTAAGAAAATCAGCAACTGTATCCTTGTAAGGGATTTGGAGGTATGACCATGAAAGCCAGACCCGTGGAAAAGTCTCCCGGAGTGAATTTGTATGAACAGGTAGCCAACCGCATTCAGTCCCTCATTAAAGAAGGGACCCTGAAACCAGGCTCGCGCATTCCCTCAGTCCGCAAAATGCACCAACAGATGAGTGTTAGCATCACTACAGTATTAGAAGCCTATCGCCTCCTCGAAGACAGAGGGCTAATTGTCGCGCGTCCTCAGTCGGGGTACTATGTTCGCCATATTCTGTCACTTCCACCCGCAGAACCCACCTCCTCAGCCCCTCCGGGACTAGCCTGTAACGTAGATACCTCAATAGCTTTTAAGATCAATAAAGTCCTACGGGAACCAGGAATGATTAAACTCGGTGCCGCCGTCCCTGACCCGGAACTATTCCCCCTCGCCGCATTAAATCGACTGATGGGACAGGTAATGCGTCAAAACCCAGAAGTCTGTCACTCCTATAACGCGCTACCAGGGTTGGAACCTTTACGCGATGAAGTAGCCAGGAGATTAATGGATGCGGGTTGTTCCCTCACCCCAGACCAAATTTTGATTGTGAATGGGACGACAGAGGGGATGTATTTATCTCTACGCGCGATCACAAAACCGGGGGACACAGTGGCGATCGAGTCCCCATCCTATTATGGATTGTTAGAAATTTTGCAATCTCTACACCTAAAAGCCTTGGAACTTCCCACCCACCCGCGATCCGGCTTATCATTACCAGATTTGGAAAACGCCCTGAGTCAAGGTCAGGTGGCTGCTTGTGCGATCGTTTCCAATTTTAGTAATCCCCTGGGAAGCTGTATGGAAGATAGCAAGAAAAAAGCCTTAGTGGAAATTCTGGAACGCTACGATATTCCTTTGGTGGAAGATGACGTTTATGGAGATTTAGGTTTTGATGAGATGCGTCCGAAGGCGATTAAAGCGTTTGATAAAAAGGGTTTGGTTTTATATTGCTCTTCTTGTAGTAAAACCATTTCTCCCGGTTTGCGGGTAGGTTGGGTGGTCGCTGGTCGTTATCAAAACACCGTCGAACAACTCAAATTGTTTACTAACATTGTCACAGCGGCAGCTAATCAATTAGCGATCGCTGCCTTTTTAGCCAATGGAGGTTATGACCGCCATCTCCGACACCTACGACGGGCTTATGGGGAACAGGTTTTACGAATGACTCAGGCAATTTGTGATTATTTTCCCCCAGAAACTAAAGTAACGCGCCCCACAGGAGGTCACGTCTTATGGGTAGAACTTCCACCCCATTTTGATGCGATCGCACTTTACCAAGAAGCCTACCAACGCCAAATTAGCATTGCTCCTGGTACCATGTTTTCTGCATCAGGAAACTATCAAAACTGCTTTCGCTTAAATTGTGGTTTACTTTGGTCTCCCAAAATAGATATGGCTATGAAAACTTTAGGAGAACTAATTGCCAATCAAGACTCTGATAAAACTCGGTTACGCCCGCTATTTTTCGCTTGATCCAATCCCCTATCTGCACTTAATATCAGGTCTTCTGGTGATAAATCATCCCCAATAATTTGACTGGCAACTCCCGCGCTAAGGGTAATACATGAACCAATCTCAGACCCACAGTGGGGGATATTTTTAGCCAAAACCTTCAGGCGAATTTGGTTCGCTACATTCAGGGCTTCTTTTAATTTAAGACCCGGTAGGATAATCGCAAACTCTTCACCACCGTAGCGGGCGGCTAAGTAGGGCTTTTGCTTATGAGAAGCCGTGATAGCTTCTTGAATAGCTTTGGCAATTCTTGGCAGACATAAATCTCCCGCTAAGTGACCATAATTATCATTGTAGGGCTTGAAAAAATCTATGTCTAAGAGAATTAAAGAGATGGGTTGTCCTTTTTGGCTTGGTAAAGTATGTTCCATATAAAGATAGAACTTACGTCGATTTGCTAATTGCGTTAAATCATCCAAAAAAGCTAGTTCTTTCAGCTTTCTGTTTTCTTGCTGTAGCTGCCGAATCCTGATATTTTGATAGTAAATCTTACGATACAGTTTCCGCTAGAGCAATATTGTGGAGGATGTTAATGGGATATTGATCAATATTCTCCATGGTATTACTATCAACTAAAATGTCCTGAACTATTGGGCGATTTAGGATGTCAATATTCATGGTAGTATTATCTTGATAGTTCCTCGAAAAATGGGGATGTTCATGATGCAAGTTTTGGTGATTATTTAAACCCAACTTGCTGACCATTTTAGTGAAGATGACTTCCAGCTTGGACTTCAGATTAATTTCCTGGAAATATCTTGACTTTTCGATGGAAATAAGATTTAATAGTTGTGGGTTCAGAATCACGGTTAACTTACCTATCTCTCGGTTTCAACAATATCGATTATTGACGATCTGCCGTAAGATTGCCGTGACGACTATCCGCCGATACCGTGATAATCCTGAAAAAGTCTCGTGATCGGCTAGTTTGAATGATTGTGATCATTTGACCAAATTTATGTGACTGTGATCACAATGGGCTAAAAACCTGTCTGAGGGTAGATACGGAGAAATTCCCACCCAAAATGGCGAAGCAGGTTAATATTGTGGTAGATACTCACGAGGCAATCAATCTATGTCACCTTGGCCAAGCCTAATCACTGCATCTGCGCTTATCCTATACCTGGTTGTCACCATCAACGTAGGTAGAGCTAGAATGAAATATAAGGTTATGCCTCCTGACATGACAGGCGATCCCAACTTTGAAAGAGTTTTGCGGGTACAGCAAAATACCCTAGAACAGTTAATTATGTTCCTTCCAGCGTTGTGGCTGTTTTCTGAGTTTGTCAGTCCCTTAGTGGCTGCGGGTTTGGGGGCAGTATGGATAGTTGGGCGCATTCTCTATGCGTGGGGATACTATCAGGCGGCGGAAAAGCGGATGATTGGCTTTGGGGTCAGTATCTTATGCTTATTTTCCCTATTGGGGGGGTCTCTAATCGGAATTATCATCCCCTTGGTTAAACAACTGATCTAAATTCGTGGAGTCAAGGACATGGCAGAGAATCAGCCAGAAGATCCGATCATGTTTAGGATCAGCGATCGCCTCTTTCAACAATTAACCGAATTTACCGAAACCCTAGAATCCGAGGATATGAACCCGCGTCCCAATTCCGAGGGCGATCGGACAGTCAACCCGCCAACGGACTTAACCAGTTTACCGCTACCCTCGGAGTCCCCCAATTCCCCATCTGAATAACTTAATTAACGAATGGCTGATCTCGAACAATTAAAATCTGCCTTGGTCAGGACTAAAAATCCTAACCAAATATCTGCCCTAATTGTTGATTTCACCCACCAAGAGATACTTAGTGTCTACCATCAACTACCGTCCCAAAAGCAGCAACGAATTTGTCAAATTTGGGCGATCGAATTTGAATCAGGGTGACAATTAGTAAGGGTAAAGTGCATCCATGTCAGAACCCAACAATCATCCTTCATCATTACAGTATCAAAATGAATCTCCCCCTCATTCCTCCGCTTTCACAGAGGAAGAAAACGAGATACCTACAGTCACCGACTCCGAATCTTTATTTAATCACACATCAGGCTTAGTTCCCTATCTGGGTTGGGTGAGTGTTTTATCATTAATTGTCGCTATGGTCAT
Source organism: Limnospira sp. (assembly GCF_051859755.1). Taxonomy (NCBI): domain Bacteria; kingdom Bacillati; phylum Cyanobacteriota; class Cyanophyceae; order Oscillatoriales; family Sirenicapillariaceae; genus Limnospira; species Limnospira sp. The sequence continues at coordinate 9,647 of NZ_JBIMLI010000068.1, read as the reverse complement.
GTTTGGAAATGACCTAGGGGCGATCGCGATTATTTATGTAATTATCACCATTTTCTGTGCGGCTTTATCCTACCGATATCCCCGCCAAGGATTATGGGGTTTACTGATTTATTTACCTTTGGCGGGGACGATCGCCTATTGGGTAGGGGATGATCGACCTATTTTTCACTTACTAAAAAATATATTATTTTACATTCCCGCCCTTTTAGGAATGCTGGTTGTCTTAATTCGTGAAGGCAAAGCAATTCTGATTAATAAACATCTCAAAATCCCGCTATTAATCTTTGTAGGGATTGCTTTAATTAACCTAATTATCGTCAATGGAGGGCAACATTTTAGTGATGACCCTAGGGGAATTCCCATAGTTATGGGGATTTTCGGATTAGCCATCTTAATCGGATATATCCCCCTAATCACCTGTGGATATTACCTGATCCGTAAAAGTCAAGATGTCTATTTCCTCAATCGTTTACAGGTAGTTTTAGCCATAGTATGTTGTCTGCTAGGTATCGCTCAATTTTGGTTAGTCATCACAGGTGTTTGTCCTGACAATAGCGGCTTAGAACCCCATCTTTTACTAACAGCCAACCTACAGCGCAAGTGTCTAGTTGGGGGTTCTTTGGGCTACCTACCAGAAGCCAATTTTATCCGACTTCCCGGAACCTTTGTCTCGCCGTGGCATTGGACATGGTTTTTAATTTCCAGTGCCTTTTTTGCTTTTCTAACTGCCCTCAATGACCCGAAAATCACTTGGCAGATAACTGGCGGATTTTCCCTATTCTTAATCATGATAAATGCCGTCATCTCAGGTCAGAGAACCGCTTTTTTGGCCGTACCTGTGGTGCTGATATTATTAATGGTTGCCACCAGTCATATATCTCGTTGGAAGCGATTATTAATTAGCTTTTTAGCCATCGGACTATTTTTGTTAACTACCCTCGTCATATTTCCCAATCTAGCCGAGGGACGAATTGAAAGTTTTACCGGACGCTGGATAGCATCCCCCCCTCCCGAATTTGTCATAGATCAAACTCAGTGGACTCTCAGAAATAGCGGAGGCTTATTAGGTAATGGACTCGGACGAGGGACTAATGCCACCCGCAGTCTAGGTAGCACACGGCTACTAGAAACCTATTATTCTAAACTCATCTACGAATTAGGCATCATAGGAGCGATCGCCTTTTTAATATTGGTAACCACCCTGATGATCGAAGGTTTCAAATCTTATCATCAAGTCCGCAATTCTCATCTGAGAAATGATGGTATTGTCTTCTGGATTTTTATTATCATTATCGGTTACAACCCCTACTGGTATCCTCTCGATACCGACCCCGTTGCCGTTTATTACTGGTTGATTGCTGGGGTGATGTTGAAACTACCCAGCTTAACCGAATAAGCGTTGTTGCTTGTTTAAATCAGCTTCTCCCAGATAAATTTGGCGCTGACCTTTGGGAATAGTAATCCAACCCAAATCTTGTAGGCGGTTAGTCAGATTAGAAATACTCACCCCCAACTCATCCCTAATACTGTAGAGATGAGACCACTTACTGAGATCGCGACCCGATCGCTTTTCCTCCAAAATATGACGAGGCATCAGCAGACAACTGGCAAAATATTGAGCCTGCCATTCAATGGAAGCAATTTGAGAGGAAACCGCACCACTGCGACAGACAAATGGTTCCTGGGCTGTTGAGGATGACCAACCGTAATTTCCCAGATTCAATTCTAACTGTCGAGCTACCCCGTCCACCTCATCCTGATTAATATGAAGGACCCAGTGTCCGATTTCATGGGCGATCGTAGACTCGATAAACCCTTGGGGTTTTTCTAAAATCTCTTCGTTAATCTCAATTTGTCTAGCGGCGGGAATAATGCGGGCGGCGATCGGCCCTTGTTCGTCCGCTGGTATGTAATCCCATACTACCCCCAAATCTAAAAAGTCCGCCACCAAACTCGACTCAAAAGGCCACTGAGGAGCAAAATTAGGGGTAGCCGCCATGCGCTGAAGAATCTGATCAGCGCGACGTTCAATAGATTCTTTCGCATAAAAGCGATAGGGTTTGAGAATACTCACTGATCTTTCCCCGAAGCTGCATCAAATACCTGTTTAGCAAAATTAGGGTTTTCCTGAAGTCGTCGAAATAGCGCTGTGATCTCCCGGTTATTCTGTTTGAGGAAATTCTCGTAATGGTGGGGAATGCGTCCCGCCAAAAAGATTAACTCCTCCTCATCTATGCCCAAATTTCGCGCTAAACCCCGGATTACCTCCTCTTTGGGAGCATAATCAGCGCGATCGTTCTCTAGCTTTGATAGATAGGTAAAGTCCACACCAAGCAACCCCGCCAGTTCTCGCTGGGAGTAGCCCCTATCCTTGCGAGCCTGACGGATCAATTTACCAAAAGTTTGTGTTTCGTCCACGGCATTGTCCTCCTGGTCTCTATTATAAGACACCTTGAACAAAATTTCAACTGATAACTTGACGAAACCATCAACACTTGTTAGTATAGATGTAGTTGAACAAAGCATCAACTGCCAAGGCTCTACTGATAGCGCTCAACTGTCAATAAAACCACATCATGCCATAGATGTAGAGTCTAAGGCTTCCAGATGTTGGGTGAAATGGCGAACCGGAGGACAGATCCCATGCTCAGGACTTGGACTGATACCCATTACCAACTAAATGATCACGACTGGCTCTATATTGCCACCCATGAGGAACTAGGTTCAGCGTCCCTAGTCTGTCCGGGTTATACGCGCGACGGTACAGGATTTAGCATTCATTTTACTGCCGCTCACACGGAGACTTTAGAGAAACTGATCGCCGCCTTAAAGATTTTGAAAGCACAACCCCAACCATTATCTACTTATCCCGAACCAGAAAAAACAGTTTCTGTGATTCGCTAAACGCTGATTTTGTCCACATTTTCACGAGTTGTAGAAACCATGAATAAAACTAACGAAAAACCCACAATTTCTGTATTTGGAAGTAAGCACAAAGAAGCGATGCTAGTGCCGGAAATGCCGATCGCTGTCCGTAATAATTGCCAATCGGGAAAATGGATGATTGGAGATGAAGAATATGGCTCTAAATGCTCGATGACGATTATCAAATTTAGCAAATTTTTTGGCAGTTTAGGGCAAACTAACAACACATTATGGGGACAAATTTGGTTTGTAGCTGAATCGGGAGAACTCCCCCAAGGTGTTGTATTGGTCACTTATATTAAAAGTCGCTCTCTCAGTGATTTTAACCGGTTGGTGGCTTCTGTACAAAGCCAAGGTGTAGAACCTGCTATGGGGATTTTTGTGCCGGAATTTGTCCGCCATTCTGGTCAGAAACCGGATGAAAATGGAGTGGTAAAACCGATTAATTACTATAGTTTAAAGTGGTCTTGGGTAGAACGTAGTGATTGGTCGATTTTAGAACAGGCGGCGGCGGTTTTAGCTGATCCGGCTAACCTGTCCCGTATGATTGATTTGGAAGGAACCCGACAAATGATCTGTTTGGATAATTTGTCACCCCATGAAGTGGCTTGTTTAATGGCGGCTCATTCTCCCTCAGATCGCGACAATGAGATGATGTTACCTCCGGTTAATGATCAACAAGTTCCGGTAGCAGTGTCTTAGGGATTGAATCGGATGGATAGCTTAACTCTCCTCTTACCGAGGGGAGGGTTAGCCAGTTGAAATTTAGAGGGTATCTGATGAAAAATGTAGTCCGGTTAACGCGAAAGGATTTGTGGGAACGTCAACTGCTGGAAAACTTGAGTTTAAGCGATCGCCTCCGAAATCATACCCTAGAAGATATCTCCAGTCTATCTGATGATTTGCAACATATTAGTTTTGTGGTAAAATCGATTCAGACAAACTATCAGGCTGTTCTCGAAGAAAATCAACGTTTGAAGTCTTTGCTAATCGGATTAATGGATGGTTGCTATTGCTGGGAAGGTAATCGCTGCCCCAATTGCCGCGCCATTTTAGCAACTTTAAACCCGGATCAACCCCCTAGAAGTGAGCATACCAAAAACTCAGACCCAAGTATCGCTAAAATCCGCAGATTTGCCGATACCCAGGAGAGTTAAGTTAGCCATTTTTGGGGTATTTTCTGACTCTAAAATTAGCATTTGAGGTGAAATAATGAGCAAATTAGCATCTTTAGAAACCCAGTCTCAAATTATGGCGGCGTTCTCTAAAATTATTAGCGATCGCCAAAATATAGTTTCCAAGGTAGCCACGAAAGAAGAACAAGCGGAACGGGAGAAACGGAAACAGGTTCTGGAACAGGCGGCGACTTATACGGTTGATAGCCTGGTGAAAGGATTAGCAGATTTACAGCTAGATTTTAGTGGTGTAATCACGGAACTCTCGGAAAAACTGGAAACCGAATCTGCGAAATTAGATGCTATTAAACGCGGCATTAGTATTCAATCTCAGCAACTGGAAGAACTCCAGAAAATTCGGATGGTGGCTGATGTTTTGCATCTGGTAACGCAAGAACATCAAGAAAAGATGAACCGGCTAGAGACACAAGCCAGCCAACGCCAAGAAAGCCTGGAAAAAGAGATAGCTAGGGAACGGAAGTTATGGGAAAAAGAACAAGAGGACTTTGAGACTGCTGCGGCTGAATATCAAGAAAATACGGCGAAACATCGTCAGCAGGAAGCGGAAGATTATAGCTATAATTTACAGCGACAGCGACAAATTGAAACTGATCAATATGAGGAAGCGAAACGTCGCTTAGAACGTCAAATTGAAGAAACGACTAAAGAACATGAGAAAAATTGGCGGGAAAGGGAAAAAGCGTTGAATGCGGAACAGGCTAAATTTGAGAGCGATCGCCAACGGGTGGCGACCTTTAAGGAAGAGTTAAAACAGGCTTTAAATAAAGCCAAAGAAGAGGCGATTCAAGAAGCTACTCGCGAGGCAAAAGTGAAGGCGGATCTGTTGGCTAAGGAATGGGAATCTAATCAACAGGGATATGAATTGCAAGTGGCATCTTTAGAAGCAACTATTGAGCGACAAAATGAACAAATCACGAATTTGTCGGCACAGTTACAGGAAACCATGAAACAGGCTCAAGATTTGGCAATGAGAGCGTTTTCTGGGAATCGTAACAATCAATAATTGATGAGAAACTAAACTAGGATAAAGCGGAGATTAATTATCATGGCAAAAATTAGCGATCGCAACACAAAAGCCGAAATTTTAGCAGCCTATCATGAACTGCAAAAAGAACAGGAAGCTCTGAAAGCAGAGATTAGTAAATCCCCCGCCGCCGCGCCACCACCGCCGCCTACACCCCCAGCAACTACACCCGTGAAGACGGTTACACCACCCGCACAACCTCCTAAGTTTAATAAGTCAAAATTGCAATCTACCCTAGATAACTTAACTATACTTCAGTCAAGTTTTGGGGGGGTAATTAGTGAATTATCAGACCAGTTAACCTCAGAAGCTACCCGACTGCAAGAATTACGAAATGGGGTAGCAGAGGCGGAACAGCATTTGCTAGAACTGCATAATATTGAGTCAATAAGTGATGATACTTTAGATGTTTTAATTGAGCAGTATCATCAGAGTTTTAAAGAATTTGAGGAGGAATTAAGCGATCGCCAGGAGACTTTAGAACAGGAATGGCAAGGACAACAAGCCACCTGGAAGAAGGAAAAAGAAGAACATCAACAGTTAGTTAAAGAACGCAATCAGACGGAGACTAAAAACCGGGAGCGTGACCAGGAAAGTTATCAATATAACCTCCAGCTTGAGCGAGACTTAGACGAAGAACAATATCAACAAAATCAGGCGGAACTCTACCAACAGCTTGAGGAATTGCAACAGCAAAAGCAGCAAGAATGGTTAGAAAGAGAAACAGCGATCGCTCAACGAGAACAAGAACACTTAGAAGTTAAAACTAAGGTGGCAGAATTTGAGCAAAACCTGGAAGATGCCATTAAAAAAGGTAAAGACATGGGGCGTAATATCGGAAATTATCAAGCTAAAATTAAGGCAGATTTATGGGGTAAAGAAGTGGAAGGGCAAAAACAGTTCTACGAACTGCGAGTTAAATCCCTCAGCGAAACCATTAGCAATCAAGAAAATCGCATTCAAAGCATCTCCAAACAACTAGACTCGGCTCTAAAACAAGTTCAAGATTTGGCGGTGAAAGCGATCGAAGGTTCCTCTAATTCTAATTCATTCCAAGCCATGAAAGAAATCGCCTTAGAACAGGCGAAAAATCAACAAAAGGGTAAATAGTCCCATAGGGGCGGGTTAACTAACATGAATCAACCCGCCTACTATATGGAGATATAATTAATAATTAATAATTAATAATTAATAATGGTGGGTGAGGGCGGGTTTATTAATCTTCTGGTTGGGAAGTATAATTGACAGCCCTAGGTGGAGGGCGGGTTTATTAATCTTCTGGTTGGGAAGTATAATTGACAGCCCTAGGTGGAGGGCGGGTTTATTAATCTTCTGGTTGGG
>NZ_JBIMLI010000068.1:0-3065 GCF_051859755.1 Limnospira sp. | reverse complement strand
TGGGAAGTATAATTGACAGCGGAACCCGCCCCTACATGATAATACGGGGAGAGGGTAGTTAAAGAGTTTATTAATTGGTGGCTTTAGTGGCCATAGTCCGGCTGTAATTGTAGTTATTGTAATAGAGAACAGCCCGATCTTGAGCAGTTAGATAATTAGGGTCATCAAAGGAGACTTCCTGCATGAGTTGGCTGGCGAGCTGCCAATTTCGCGCTATGGTTTCCCAGTCCTGTTTTGATTGAGCAGTTTGGGTTAAATTGGCTGCTTCTATGGCTTTGCGGACGGCTTCACCAAAAGGATCTGAATTAACTAGGGGTTCTGTGGGTGGGTCTATCTCTGCTTGTGGTGCGGGTTCTGTGGGTGGGTCTATCTCTACTTGTGGTGCGGGTTCTGTGGGTGGGTCTATCTCTACTTGTAGTGCGGGTTCGGAATTAATTAGGGGTTCTGCTGCTGGTTGGGTTGTGGTAGCGATTAGACTTTGGGAATTGGCGACAATATCGGTCACTATACCTTTGATGTATGCCAAGTTCCTATAACCTATGGGCAAGCTAATCATAATGATACATGAAACGGCGGCAATGGAGGCAAATTTTAAGATTTGTTGGCGAGAAATGTGCTTTCTGATTAAGAATTCCGCCTGATATAAATACAGGGTTGAAATAAAGGAAACTAACATACCTGAACTAACTACCAATTCGGCTGATTCCCAATATCTTACATGACAATAAGAGCTGTATATGGAACAGCCAGGATAAAAAGGCACAACAACTATCAGAAAGATTAATCTAGCTATCAATAAGACAATTACAGCTAGTATGCCTTCCCAAATACTCTGTGAACCGGGATATTTGGAGAATTTTCGAGGTTTTTTAAAAGCGGATGTTATGAAATGATGGCTATAGGAAAAAACGGCAATTGCTGCAATTAAGCTAATGGCTAAAATCAACAATGCTAGGTGATGATTATTTGATATGTCATAGATAAAAGAACTCCAAAAGCCCCCCCATCGCGCGAAAATAGTCAAGACAATAAAAGCCCATAAAAATAAGCAAGTTGCCCTTAACCAGGAACTAGGATAAGGGAACCATCGCGGCCATTGAAAGCGATATGCTGATAGCTTGGGTGGTTTATGAGGGGGGGTTTGAGTGATGTCAATACATTGAGTCCATGCGGGGTTAAATTGCCCTAATTCTCGACCTTGAACGACAATGTTGGTAATATGCTGAGGCTGAATTTGACTAACAATTTGTTTAACTAAATCAACGGAATAATCCTGAGGAGGAAGTTCTGGAGATTCTAGGGTGATTTCGAGATAATCATTTTTGAGCTGGGTGTAAACGGTGGTATCCTCAAGGGGGAGGATGTGTTGAATTACGGATGCGATCGCCTCCGGATCACCCAGCCTAGCTTGTTTAATGGAAGGTTGATTTTGCATAGCCCCTGATTGCCTGCTCGATCATCCAATGATAACAAGGTGATGGTGCGGGGTGATCATGGAAGTGGGAAAAAGTGGTTAGAGTAGGCTTTGCATTGTATCCCAAGTCAATCCTCGTTGAATATATTTAGGGTTGGCGGGGTCATAGGGACTGACGAGGCGATCTATCTCCAAAATTTCGGCATGGTCAGGTAAAACGGGAATATCCGGGTCAAAAGCAGTAGGTCGCATGAGAGAACTAGAAAAACCCTTAAAAATGGCAATCTCATCTAATTCGCCGTCAACTGAGACCCGCACGAGCAAAACTTCCCCAGGATGTTTTTTGGTGTAATTTTCTAAGGTATCTTGCATCAGATTAATTTCCGGTAGCAGAACGTCCCTGTCTTCCGAGACGAATGACAACAAAATAGGCAAAACATCCGACATAAATTAAGAGGCCGACAATTGCCAAAAAGCCCAAAAATGGGGGATTCCAACCGGGATGAAAAATCTCTTTATACATCCAAGGGGGGTCAAGCCAAATTCTACAGCCGGGGTCAGCCAATAAATCCTCAGCGCCTAAAAAAGCACATCGGAGGGAAGGGAGAAAAATCAAGGCCCCGATCGCATTATAAACAGTAATAGCCCATCGCCAACTGGTGAGGGTCAATTTTAAGGGGGAAGGCTGCATATCCTCGATTTCCTCATTGAGATCGACCCAAAACCATAAACTAATTGGAATGAGGATACGAGAAGCGATCGCACAAATAAAACCTATGGGGATAGCGGCGATCATCAGATAAAGGGTAATCATCAACAGACTAGCGACCCGCCAATAGATAATCAACAGGTGAGTAATAGCTTCCAGCTTTTCCACCAGAGCCCAAATCAGTAAAATTAGGGGAAGGATAATCGTAAATATAACTGCGAGTCTGTAATCCATCCAAACCCAAGTCTCCAGACTTGACGGAGTAGCAGCTATGGATATGGGGTTTAACATTATATTTTGATAGAGAGTGCTGAGACAGTGCAGGAGCGACCCAAGACAATTTCGGTCAGTTTTCCCAAAACCGAAAAAATATGACCCATTATGGGTCAAGGATGCCCCCTAGCATGGCGATTTAGCCAAGGCTAGGGGAGTTAGGTAAACCAGGGGCAGTTAATCGTCGTAAAGCCGGCACTCTGCGGCTTCTGGGTTATTGTCACAATAAACCTCAAAAGAGCTTTTCTTGGGTTTTTGCTTTTTATGAGCCGACTCCGCCTGAACTTCTTCTACAGCATCCCAAGCCGCGGCACACTCTGGGGAGGTTCCGCCTTTGATATCACAGATGATACGGGCTTCTTCCCGTTCTTTTTCGATGATTTCGTCAATGTTGTTGTTCATATAACCTCTTGTCCAATCTTACAAATTTTACCAAAAGCCTGACCCAATCAACTATCATAGCAGGCAATCATTGAGATAGTTCCCTACATCAGATCGATTTAGGCTGCCCATAGTTTGTAATAGATCACTCGAAAGCGTCAACCCAAAATCGGAAGTAATCTTTTAATATTTCTCGTAACCCACCATAAATCAAGTCAGCACCCCCGGCTGAAGCACGGGGGCTTCGTGCCCCCCTTTCAGGTAGCTGACCAGCTATAGCCTTAACTG
>NZ_JBIMLI010000067.1:0-25294 GCF_051859755.1 Limnospira sp. | reverse complement strand
CAGAAATCATCTTGACTGATACAGGCAAGGGGATTTTAATTCAGCCCAAACCGCCTTTTCCTCCTACTACTTTAAATGAAGTAGCCCGCTGTTGGAAGTATAACGGTTCACCCAAAACCTGAGAGGATATGGAAGCGGCTATTAGCCCAGGCATTCTGGAGCCATGGCATGATTGCAGTTGATACCCAATCTGGGAAAAAGTTACCATTATGTATGGGTAGACTGGCGGGGTTTCCCTTGAGATGGCTACAGGATTTTGGCTCCGGTCAGAGGAGAAATTGTCGAAATATGGCGAGTTTTACATGGCAGACAAGACCGAGAAGAATGGTTGAGCGATTGATGGCGAGGAAGGATGAAAATAGCTGCAGCCATTCTAACCCCAGATGCGATCGCTTTGTTAATCAGGTTTGGGTGAGAAGGCAAAGGTTAGGGCAGCCACCGGATTTCTGGGGTCTAGGTTGCTGGGACGATTTTATCAAAGCTTTAACCTAATGTTGGGAAATTGTCCCCTGATGTTTCCAGAAGGCAAAATAGTAGATACCAGCCCGAGCCATGACCACAAACTTAGAGTGCTACTGTTTCAAAGGCAATGCGTAGGGGATTATCAGAATGCGGTAAAAAGTTGAGCTTTTCAAACCCAATCACTTGCCCCTGTTGGTCCTTCATTAAAATCACCTCATCCCCCGTTTCTTCCGCTTCCACCTCATCTTGAGGATTACCAAACCAGACAACAAGTGTATTGCCGGTGCGGTCATAGAATACTTTTACTTCTGCCATAATTGCTCTCCTTCCTTAATAGCACTGGTTCGATAGGCTGTAATTAAAAATCCTTCTCCATTTAAGCGTCTAGTCACCGCACAAACCCAACGTTTTGTACCATCATTACGGTAGAATAGGTAAACCTGAGCATCAGTGTTACTAAGACGAACTTCGTCTGGGTCGCTTAATGTATTTTGTACCTCGGTCAAGCGGTTGATCATGATTGGATGCTTAACGGTGACAATAAACTGCCAATACTCGGCAGTTGTGCGAACACAGAAGCCAAGAGGGGGGACGATTTCAAAGAGGATTTCAGGATTCGATCAGGAATCATCATTCATAAACCGATTCGGCGATCGCCACATTCATCGAAAAATTCGCCCCCACATCAAAGGTGGGGTCAATACCAATCAGATCCACCTTCGTCCGCCTCGGCTCATCAATCCCCTCAATCTCCTCCCACACCCACTCCGTCCGGGGCGTAGAAAGCAGATGCAGGTTATGGGGGTCGTCGGTGGGTTGCTGACTCATAAAAACACCAGAGACCGCACAGCCCATTATAGCCCCTTCCCCAACCCGAACCTGACATCCAGCTAAAGCATCGGAATGACTGATAATTTCTTCCCAAGTTCCCTTGATTTCTAGCGGTTTTGCCGTCATAGAATATCTCGCTCAATACTAGGATTGAATTGATTATAGACTGCTTCTAACGATCAGACCCTGGAACTGTGGTGGAACTTAGCAACAGGTAAACCATTAGCCACCTTTACCGGGAAAGCGTTGAGGGGTTGAGAAACGGGGTTGCTTAACCCGATTGGGGTGAGGCGGCAGATGGAGCGATCGCACCGGGTGAAATGGCGATCGTATCCTAGCCAGGGGAATTTGTAGCACAGAAGAGGAGGCCATAGAACGCGCCCTGACCATTCTGATAACTCAAAGTTGAGTGGAGAAAAGAAACCGGGTTTCTTAATCAGATTTGGGTGAGGATGCAGAGATTGTCGCAGAAACCCGGTTTCTGGGATGATCGGTGGGTGATACGTTAATGGATGGGCTAAAATCTTGATTAGATAGCCATTAGAGACAAACCATGAAAATGAAGGCAATGATTTGGCAAGAAGATGATGTTTGGTGCGGTTCAGTTCCTGCCCTTCCGGGTTGTCACACCTGGGCATCGAGTTATGAAGAGTTGTTAGAAATGCTTGCTGATGCGGTTCAGGGTTGGCTAGAAGTAGCCAGTGAACAACAAGAAGTCACCCCAGAAAAACAGTTAATTGAGTTGTCTTTATGAAATCGATTTCGGGGAAAGCACTCTGCAAAATTGTGGAGCAACAGGGTTGGCAACTCAAACGAATCACAGGTAGCCATCATATTTATGCCAAAGAGGGTGTGGCAGTTATTCTGTCGATTCCAGTTGATAGCGATCGAGATTTACCGACTGGAACATTAAAAGGTATTCTCAAAGATGCTGGGATGACAGAGGACGACCTGCAATAAACCTCGGTGGGGTTGAGAAACCGGGTTGCTTAATCAGATTTCGGTGAGGATGCAAAGATTGTCCGAGAAACTCGATTTCTTTCTGCAATAGTCGGTGGGTTGTCGGTGGGTGTGGGAGTGTGATAAAATATATTCGAGGGATAAATTGAGGAAAATCACCGATGCAAATTACCATAGACCTACCGCCCGACCTTGAACAAGACCTCATTCGTAAAGCCACACAATCTAATATTCCCCTGCCTACTTTAATTCTGCAAGTTTTACGCCATCAAATGCAAACGCCACCGATTTCAAATTCTCAATGGTCAGAGGCGATTTTGTCTTATCAAGGAGTCCCTGATTTCCCCGCTTTCGAGTCCTATCGGGATGAATTGCTTCCCCCTCGCGAAGAGAAACTATTTTGATGCAATACCTCCTCGATACCTGTGTCATCAGTGACTTCATCAAAGGCGAACCGGGTACTCAAGGCAGAATCCAGCAAACCGCCCCAGTTAACATTGCTGTTTCCTCAATTACAGTGATGGAACTCAACTATGGTTTAATCCTCAATCCACAGCGGGCAGAAAAAATCAAACCGATTATTCTCAGTTTTCTGTCTTCTGTGACGATTCTCCCTTTCACAACCGCTGAAGCTGAAAAAGCGGCTGAAATTCGTGCCATACTCAAATCTCAAAGACAGCCAATTGGGGCTTATGATGTCTTGATAGCCGCCACTGCACTGCAACATCAACTGATAATGATTACCGCCAACCAACGAGAATTTAATCGCGTTGTGGGTCTTAAAACTGAGAATTGGCGACAGACCTAGATGGGGGTTAGAAACCGGGTTTATTAATCGAATTTCGGTGAGGATGCAAAGATTGTCATAGAAACCGAGTTTCTGTGGTCTAAGTGGCTGGGATGATTTGCTCAAAGCCTTAACCTGATGATCGGCGATCGCCCTCTGGCGTTTCCAGAAGGTAAAAGAGTAGATACAGCACCCCAGGAGCTAGATATGACACTCAACGAACTCTGGTGCTCAGGGATTCATCAACTCAACCCCCCCACCACCAGACCCAGAACTCCAACCCGCTAACTTTCCCAACGAGGGCTATTGGCTGGTTGCGGTCTTTGATCGACACTTCAGGGCGATCGCACCGGGTGAAATGGCGATCGCACTACGGTAAGCCATGGGAGGACGAGGCGCGGACTTCTGGCGTTCCCATCTGTCTGGGGTGGCGTTTTTGGTGAAACAAGATGAAGTCTTGGATGTAATCGAGATAGGAGTTCTCGGTTTTGCGACTGAGATGCCGGGATGGCTTGGCGGAGGCGATCGAGAAGTTGGGACGGTTGAGACACTTCCATGGCAAACTTGCGCTAAAAGGCGACGAAAAGGGGTGTTATCCCGCACCGGCGCGATAATACCCATAATATCGGAGTTAGACCGCCAATGCTTGACAACACCCTCCAGAGGCGAGTTATCCTGCAATTGCGGTCTAGTAAATAGTTAGCCGGCAATGAATCCCTCGAAAGCAGTTTTTGGGGACAGATTACCTAGTTTGATACAATTCATTTAGGATTGAGCCTTCTACGAGGGATTGGGATTATGCGGTCAATTGAGCAACTGACTGAGGAAATATTGTCTCTGCCTAGCGAATCAAGAGCACTTCTGGCAGACAAGTTAGTAGAAAGCTTGGAGTTCGACACTGATTCAGCAATCCAGACATTTTGGGTAACTGAAGCCAAGCGCCGGAGAGATGAGGTAAGAGATGGCTCTGTTCAACCAATTTCAGGCGAAGATGCTTTAGCGCAAGTTAGACGGCTGATTGAGCCATGAGGTATGTATTTCATCCTCAAGCGCTGAATGAATACGCTGAGGCGGTTCAATACTACACAGAGCAGCGAGTTGAGGCGGCTCAAGCGTTCATAAACGCAATTGAGGATACAGTTTATCGGATCGGGGAGTCTCCAACCCGTTATGCTGCAATTGATGAAGATGTTCGGCGGTGTATGGCGCGTAAGTTTCCTTATGGTATTCTCTACACAATTGAGCAAGACTACATTCTGATTTTGGCGGTCATGCATTGCAGTCGTGAGCCTGGATACTGGAAAAGCCGCAAATAATTGAAGTTGTCATCTGCCTAACACTGCACTGCAACGGACGGAATGGAGATCCTGGTTTAGTCCCAAAGGTTATCTGCCGCCGTTGAGCTTCACCGTTAAATCTTATTAAGCTGGGAATGTGATGTTTTTGGAGACAATGCCTACTTTTTAACAACATTGGCAGAATCAGGGAAGTATACCCGCTTTCCAAGAGCGCGATCGCACTATGCTCAATCTACCTGAGAGCCGCGATCATCGATAGAATGGGGATAAAGTTCTGGGTAGAGTGGCAATGACTGAGTTGCTGGATCGTGCGATCGCCTTTGTTACAAGCCTTACCTGAAAGTGAGCAGAATGCGATCATCGTTGGGAACCAGCGATACTGCCCAAGGAGGGAGTGTAAGGCCTGCATCGGGGGCGTAAGTCATCCGTAGAGGCATCTGCCGTTGAGTTGGGAAGCCCCGTCCCCTTATGGGCGGAGTAGTTCACTTGTAAGATATTATGAAGGGGAACAAAGAGATGCCTAGCGATTAGGAGCCAGTGTATGCAAGCAATTCTGTTAAGCCGCGAGCAGGTTGGGCATCGAGCAAAGCAACTGTACGAGGGTGGAATCCGTCAAAAGGTCGAAATTGACGAGAATATTGGCAAGATGGTCATCATCGACATTGAGACAGGTGACTATGAGGTCGATAAGACTGGCTTGCAGGCCTCTCGCAATCTGAGTAAGAAACATCCAAATGCTAGACTCTTTGGCATTCGGATTGGATACAATGTTGCCGTCTCCTTTGGTGGTGTCATGGAGCGTGTTTACAAGTGATTTCTGGGATTTTAACAGATACACACGCAACGGTCGCTCTAACGTTCTTATTACCAAATGGCTCAACTGTTTCTATCGAATTTGTCATCGATACAGGATTCACAGGAGAATTGTGCCTTCCGCTAGAAGCAGTTTCACTGATGGGTTTAACCTTTAGACACGATACTTTTGCAAATTTAGCAGATAACAGCGAAGTATCACTCCCCCTTTACGAAGCGGTTGTCCTTTGGGATGGTACGGAGCGGGATGTTTTGGTCATTGCGACAGGAAGGCGACCTCTGCTTGGAACCGCTTTGTTAGATGAACAAGAGTTGGTGATTCAGTTTATAGAGGGTGGATTGGTGACGATTGACGAGTTGTAAGGGCTTGTCGGTGCGTGACAGTGCAGGCTAACAATTCAAATGCAGCGGACGGACAAAAGCTGCTGGTGCTAAGTTTGAGGTTGTCTGCCGCCGTTGAGCTTCACCGTTAAATCTTATTAAGGTGGGGATGTGATGTTTTTCGAGACAATGCCTACTTTTTAACAACATTGGTAGGATCAGGGAGGTCTACCCCCTTTCCAAGAGCGCGATCGCACTATGCTCAATCTACCTGAGAGCCGCGATCATCGATAGAATGGGGATAAAGTTCTGGGTAGAGTGGCAATGACTGAGTTGCTGGATCGTGCGATTTGCATCAAGATTGGGTCATCAAGCGATGCGTCGTTTTGTATCCAACATGACACCTAATACGGTTCAAGTTGAGCCTCTCATTCCAGAGGACTTAGTACGGGTGCATGAAATTTTGGAACAGTATGCTGATAACCAGCTTGATTTTACCCCCTTGCTTACTAAAAAATAGAGGATTAAAATGATTGTCACACTAGATCTGCCAGCAGAATTAGAAGATGAACTGTCTCTTGAGGCATCCCAGTTAAAGCTACCTATCACAGAGTATATTTTGCGTGTCCTATCGTTTCGCCCATTTCTTCAAAATCCGCCAAAAACAGGTGCAGAACTTGTTACTTACTGGGAAAATAGCGGAATTATCAACTCTCGTCCTGATATTACCGATAGTCAAGAATATGCTCGCAGATTACGTCGTGAAGCTGAAACCCGTGAGTGATTCTAGGTGGCTCCATGTATTTACTTGATACCGATATTTTTATTGACATTCAAAGAGGCTTTACACCTGCTTTAAGTTGGTTTGTCTCTCTCCAAGAACTGCCCAGTATCCCTGGCTTCGTTGTTATGGAGTTGATTCAGGACGCACAAAATAAGCAACAAGTTCGTAAAGCCTTGCAACTTGTTGCACCACTACCTGTAGTCTGGCCTACTGAAATTGACTGTGCGCGTGCGCTCTCAGATTTCACGGCTTACCATTTATCACATAAAGTGGGATTAATTGATGCTTTGATAGCTGCCTGTGCTGTAGGTCAGGGCTTTACCCTTTGCACCTTCAATACTAAGCATTATCGAGTCATTCCAGGACTAAAAATAGAGCAACCGTATAACCGCTAGGCGCGGGCTAACTTCACCGTTAAATTCTATCAAGGTGGGGATGTGCTGTTTTTGTAGCAATGACTGAGTTGCTTGAGCGGGCAATACAGATCCTGCGGGCGAAGCTCTACGATATTAAACTCCAAGAGCGGCAGGAGAAGGTGACTTCGTTGCGGCGATCGCAAGTTGGCACGGGGGCGCGATCGGAGAAGATCCGCACCTACAATTACAAGGACAACCGGATCACGGATCACCGTTTGGGGCAAAATTTCACGCTGGCAAATATCCTCGATGGGGATATTGATCAGGTGATGGAGGCTTGTATCTCTCAGGATCAGCAGGAGCGGCTGGAGCAGTTGGCCAATGCAACGGAGTAGACGCGGACTTCTGTGACTCCCATCTCTCTGGGGTGGCGTTTTTGGTGAAACAAGATGAAGTCTTGGATGTAATAGAGATAGGACTTCTCGGTTTTGCGACTGAGATGCCGGAAGCGGATGGCTTGGCGCACGCGATCAAGAAGTTTAGGCGATTGAGGCACTTCCATGACAGGACTTGCGCTAAAAGACGACGAAAAGGGGTGTTATCCCGCACGTGCGGGATAACACCCATAATATCGGAGTTAGACCGCCAATGCTTGACAACACTCTCCAGAAGTGAGTTATCCTGCAATTGCGGTCTAATATATAGTTGTACCGCTCAATTCTTGGTAGGGGCAGTACCGAAACGTTACCTGTTGGTATCTAAATGCTAATTTAGTTTCCAATAACCACAAAGCTCAAACTCATCATTATGAAGCGAAGAAGTTTCTGCCAATATGTTGCAATGGGGTCAGCGTCTTTTGCTGGGATTGTGGGCAGAGATTTGACCTTTGCCATGAGTTCTGCGTCTTCTCAAGTCAAGTCACGCCACAAATGGGTCGTTTTGTACTGGATGCCTTATGACAATGACCTTGCACGTTTTGGCGAGCCAATCGTTGAAATGTTAACCAATGGTACACAAAACTCTGAAATAGCCGTAGTTGTTCAATCAGACTATTGGGGTGATCCCCAAATGCGCCGTCGCCAGCTTATTAATGGCACTATCACTGAAGTTGATGTATCAGGAGAAGATAGTAGCGATGCATCTGCTTTTACAGCGTATCTTGATTGGGCAAATCAGACTTTTGAAGCAGAGCATTGGGCAGTCATTGTTATGGGTCACGGAGGAAAGATTAATGAAGTTAGTCCCGACGATCACGGAATAAATCGTCAAACCCGCACATGGATGAGAGTTGACCAGTTTGCAGATGCAGTTAGCACCTTCAATCAATCCGTGCATGGGCGGGTTGAACTGCTCTTCTTTCAAAACTGTAATAAAGCCACGCTAGAAGTCGTATACGAAGCGAGGAATTGTGCTAAGTACACTCTTGCCTCCCAGCTTACTCTTGGTGATCCTAATTACTACTACGAAGGCTTTCTAAATCACCTTGCATCGTCGGCTGATGGGCGTGAAGCAGCCATAGCTATCATGGATTCTGAAAGGGCTGATATGTTTCACACGCTAACTTTAGTGGACAATCAAGCGGTTGAGCGCATTCCAGAGAAGCTCTCAAGATTGCTTCAGCCGATTCTTAACAATCGTTTACTAGCAATTAGCCAATCAGACCTCCCAACCTATCACTACTTTGGTGATCAACATTGTGATGTGCTTGTTCTACTTGGTTATCTCTCAAGGGTTAGTAATCAGGAGCAAAATGAGTTTGCTGAGTTTGCTGAGTTCCTAAGTTCATCAGTTATTGCATCTTACAAAACAGGAGGAGAACTTTATGGCAGTCGTCCCTATAGCAACACTAATTCAGAGGAGTTGTGTGGTTTAAGTTTATATCTTCCAGAAACTAGACAAGATATTTCTCGCTATAGTTCTCTTGCCTTATATCAAGGAGTTGATTTAGTAAGTTTATACAGTAAGTTTATACAGAGGGATAGTTACCACTTGATAAGCGAGTGAAGTATGGTAGAGCGATACAACAATTCTGGTGCAGCGGACTAACAAAGTTGGTTGGTGTTGCGGCAGAGGTTATTGACAGCCGCTGACCAGAACCGTTAAATCCTATCAAGGTGGGGATGTGCTGTTTTTGAAGACAATACCTACCTTTCAACAACATTGGCAGGTTCAGGGAAGTATACCCCCTTTCCAAGAGCGCGATCGCACTATGCTCAATCTGCCTGAGAGCTGCGATAATGGATAGAATGGGTACAAAGTTCTGGGTGAAGGGGCAATGACTGAGTTGCTTGAGGGGGCGATCGCCTAATTGAAAACTTTGCCTGCTGATGAGCAAGATGACGGCACTGTTGCCTAAAGGGGTGATCAACGATGAAACCGGTACCCAGTGGAGCTTGATTCCCCCCATCACCCGTTAACCGTTCAGTGTCAATCCTGCCATAATGCAAGATATGCACCTGGAGGTGAGATGATGGAACAACGAACTCTTGAAGGAACCTGGGAAGAGATTCTACTTTACGCGCCTGAACTGGCTGGACGGCGGGTAAAGCTGACTGTACTATCCTCTGACGATTCTAACTCCCAACACCCAGTTACTCTAGATCAGATCTTGAGAGGGAGGGTAGGACGGATTCGGTTTCAACCATCTAGCTTATCCGCACGTACCAAAGCAGCCTTTGCAGACATTCTGGCGGATAAATACAAGTTACCGAGATTAGACCAGTGACACTCTGTGATGCTTCTGCGCTGATTGCTCTGATTAATCAGGATGATGACAACCATGATCGCTGTGTTAGTGTTCTGCCATCTCTTCCAGCACCTCTAGTCACCACTTGGTCATGTTTTACCGAAGCCATGTATTTATTAGGTCGGTATGGTGAGTGGCCAGCACAGATGGAGTTATGGGGCTACATCGCTGACCAAATCCTTGTGTTTCATTTCTCTGATAAGCCAGAACAGATGCGAATGCAGGCATTGATGGAACAGTATCGGGATATCCCGATGGATCTAGCAGATGCATCTCTAGTGGCTACTGCTGAATCCCTTAATCAGAAACAAATCTTTACTCTTGACAGGGATTTTTATATTTATCGTCTTCCAGGAAATCAACCTTTTGATGTTGTCCCCTGAAATGGCGATGGAATATGCCGAGGGCTAACTTAACCGTTAAATCTTATCAAGGTGGTGATGTGATGTTTTTGGAGACAATGCCTACTTTTCAACAACATTGGCAGGAGCAGGGAAGTCTACCCGCTTTCCAAGAGCGCGATCGCACTATGCTCAATCTACCTGAGAGCCGCGATAATTGATAAAATGGGGATAAAATTCTGGGTGAAGGGGCAATGACTGAGTTGCTTGAGGGGGCAATGCAGATCCTGCGGGCGAAGCTCTACGATATTAAACTCCAGGAGCGGCAGGAGGAGGTGACTTCGTTGCGGCGATCGCAGGTGGGGACGGGGGCGCGATCAGAATCGTTTTTAATATAATCTAGACTATCTGCACTAGAGGGCGATCTATGTTACTGCAAAACCTCAAGGAAGAAGCGGTCAAGTTATCACCGAGCGATCGACTTGCGTTGGTCAGTGCCATCATTGAGTCCTTGCAGAATACCCCAAGTCCAAAGCCTGATCGTTCTGGTGCAATTCGACGGATGCGCGGCTTACTCAAAACAGACCAGCCTGCACCCACTGACGAAGAAGTAGCTGCGATGCTAGAAGAGCGTCGGGTGGAGAATTACCTTCAGTGAGAGTTTTAATCGATACCAATATTCTCCTAGATTTTCTATTGCAGAGAGAGCCATTTTTCCACGATGCAGAACGAATGTTCCAGGCGATCGATTCTGGTCAGATCGTTGGGTATGCCACCGCTACAACGCTCACAGATATTTTCTACATTGCTCGAAGGCACACAGGCAGCATCGAACAAGCACGGCAAGCAGTTTTAGAGACATTGACAGTGATGGAGATCTGCCCTGTGAACCGGGAGGTTTTAGAGGTAGCGTTTAGCTCAGGTTTGGCTGACTACGAGGATGCCATTCAGGTTGCTTGTGCTGTAGCTCAGGGGCTTGATGCCATCTTGACCCGCGATAGTCAAGTTTTTTTAAATTCATCTGTACCTGTGTTATCGGTTCAGGAGTGCTTGCATCGCTTGGAAGAACCCAATAACGATTAGGGGTTTGGGAGGCGAAGATTGCAAGCCTGCCCATTGTCAACAGTTGGGTGGTGGATTTTGTCAACCTCCGGAATGTGGGTTTAAGTCTGTTTCTGAACGCTCACTCACCCAGTTNNNNCATTGTCAACAGTTGGGTGGTGGATTTTGTCAACCTCCGGAATGTGGGTTTAAGTCTGTTTCTGAACGCTCACTCACCCAGTTCATCCAAAGGACTGCGAACCCCTCAGCCACCGCGATTAAGAACGTGGGTGTAAATCCTGGTGGTTTTCACATCTTTGTGGCCTAACAGTTCTTGCACTGTGCGAATGTCATAGCCATCCTCAAGCAAGTGGGTGGCAAAGCTATGGCGGAGGGTGTGGCAACTCCCGTGTTTGGTGATACTGGCTTCTTGTTTGGCTTGCTTCATCCTGCGTTGAATGCGATCTTCAGAGAGATGATGACGGCGAACGGCTCCGGAACGGGGATCACGAGAACGATGAGCGGCTGGAAATACATACTGCCAGCCCCATTCTCGTTGGGCATTGGGATATTTGCGGGCGAGGGCATCGGGTAGCTCAACTTCGCCGTACCCGTCGAGGAGTTCGCGATCGTGGGCGAGTTTGGTGCGGGCAATGTGTTGTTGAAGGGGGAGAATGAGCGATCGGGGCAACATGGTGATGCGATCCTTTTTGCCTTTGCTGTTACGGATGAGGATTTGGCCATGGTCAAAGTCCACGTCCTTAACTCGCAGTCGTAGGCATTCAGTCAACCGCATCCCAGTCCCGTAGAGTAGGCGGATGACCAAGGCCTCTGGGTCATCCCCAACCTTAGCCAGGATTGCCAGCACTTCCGGGCGCGAGAACACAGTGGGCAACCGCTTGGGGCACTGGGGCCGCTCAAGGACATCAAGGTCTGGCAAGGGAAGGTCAAGAACTTAGCGGTAGAGAACGAGCAAGGCACTGGGGGCAACGTTTTGGGTGGAGGCAGCCATTTTTTTATCGACCGCGAGGTAGTAAGAGGCGCGGAGTTCTGGTACTCCCATCTCTCTGGGGTGGCGTTTTTGTTGAAACAAGATGAAGTCTCGGATATAGTAGAGTATGGAACTTCTCGGTTTTGCGACTGAGATGCCTAAAGCGGATGGCTTGGCGCACGCGATCAAGAAGTTTGGGCGGTTGAGGCACTGATGAGTGGTCATAAGGAGAAAATTATCATGCAGATTACGATTGAACTTCCCGACGACATAGCCAATCAATTACAACCCGTCAATGTTTCCCGCCGAGTTCTAGAACTTATCGCTGCCGATCACTATCGTCAAGGTCGTATTGGAGCCGCCGAAGTGCGACAAATACTTAACTTTTCCTCTCGTTGGGAAACCTACAAATTTCTTAAGCGTGAGAAAGCTTATTTGCCCTATACTGAAGACGATTTAGAGCAGGATGTCCAAGCGATTCGCAATCTGTTGGCTACGGAATGATTATTGTTTCCAATACCTCCCCAATCAACTACCTGATTCTGATTGGGCAGATCGACTTACTACCTGAATTGTTCCGGCAGGTCATCATTCCCCAAGCAGTTTATAGCGAACTATCTGATACGGAAGCTCCAAACCTTGTCCGAACTTGGATAACAACTCCACCCAATTGGCTCAAAATTCAACCTCAACCTGTCAGCCAAGCTTCGGATACAATCATTAATTTGCTTGATCCTGGAGAACGTGCAGCTATCCTTCTAGCCCAAGAACTGAAAGCTAACTTACTTTTGCTAGATGACATGAAAGCGCGACGCACTGCGATAGACAGAGGTTTGAGCATTACAGGTATCCTCGGAATTTTGGATCAGGCAGCAACCCTAAAGCTCATCGACCTACCTCTTGCCGTTCAAAGCCTTCAAGCTACATCTTTTTGGGCATCTGACAGTTTGTTTCAAAGGTTATTAGACAAGCACACTTAAAGCCTCACTACGTAGACTAAAGTACACCGCTCAACTTGAATCTACATCCTCTGAGATCGGGCTAACAAATCGATGGAGCCGACCGTATCAAGATTATCTGTGGGAAACCGAGGTTATCTGCGGCGGCTCATCTCAACGGTTAGACGCTTCGTTATTTACAAAAGTATGCTGATTAAGTTTGGGCCAGATAATCTTAGAAGATCGGGGGAATTATGGCTTTAGGTATCGCTGTTGTATCATTACTTCTGTTATGTTATTTATATCTCAAATTGAGGGCTGCGGATTGCGCTTTTGTGGAAATGAACCAACGCGATTGGCACATCCATCTCTTGCCGAAACCGTCGTTATTTGCCCGTCTTTTTAATATCATCATTGATAAACGCGGCGCTTCACTTTTGATCACGCTCTTAGAGAAAACAGCCATCGCATCAGCTTTGAAGAAGTCTGTTCGGCAAATGGAAGAGGCCGAAGCCAGTGGACGTGTCCCTGCTATTCTATGTGATGCCGCCGCACGTCAAGCTATGCGGTCGCGATTGGCAAACTACGCGGATGATATGCGCGCCTCTGTCACCCTCAACGCGCTTGCCAAAGTATCCAACTACGCCGGAGCATTGCACTATTTTTCTAATCATGCGGGTTTACTCAAATTAGGTGCAGAAGCGCATAATGAAGTTGTGCGTCAACCCGTCTTCATCGTGTCTATGCCGCGTACGGCTACTACCATTCTCCACCGCACGCTGGCTACAGATACTTCGCGTTGGCGAGCCTTCGACTTGGCGGATATGATTATGCCCTTGCCGCCTATCCCCCGTTCAGACCGCGCGCGCCGTGATCAGTTGGCCGAGAAAGTGCAAAAGAATTTTATCGAGCCACTTAAACGAATTTATCCGGGTTGGTATGAGTGCTTGGAGACAATGCATGCGATGAAACCTAACCAAGTGGATGAAGACTTGGGTATCTATGATTCTGGACTTGGCTTTGGCTACCAAGATACGCTAATGCTTCTTTATCCAGAGCAGCGGGCCCGTGGAATGCCTCTTGAAAGTGCTGAACTGGCTGCCTATCGTTATGCTTGGCTCGATATGGTTATGCGCATTCATCAAACTTTGGAGCCCGATAGCGACAAGACGTGGCTGATGAAAGACCCTAACCACACGGCCTTCCTGCCGCAACTCCGGCAGCAATTTCCGGATGCCCGCTTCATTTTTACCCATCGCCCTCCCCGTGAGATTTTACCCAGTATGGCAAAGTTGTTCGTGGTTTTTACATGTATCTTTGTTGAACCCGGCGCACCGGGAACCACTTCAGCAGAGTGGGGACAGTATGCTTTGGAAAAGACTAACTTTTTCTTGAGCGGGATTGTTGATTACACTAAGGCAAATCCGCCGGATGAAGACCACCGTATCGATTTCTTGTTCTCGGAGTTGGCACCGAATATGGTTGAGTGTATCGGGCGAATCTACGAGATGTGTTTTGATGAAAAACCAACCGCAGAGGCGAAGGCGGCTATGCAGGCTTACCTTGACGATCATAAGCGTGATAAAAAGGGGAATCAACCCCGTTCCTTGCAAGATTTTCACTTGACGGAGGCCAAAATCGCCTTTGAGGAATATAGCAATATGTTCTTAAGAGATAGCGTCTAACAACTCGCTGCACCCGACACGCGCTGCGCGCGTGGTGGCGGCGGAGAGCCGCGCCTTGAAGCTAGTTGACTGGCGGTGGTGCTGGCACCGCACCCGCGCGTGCGGGTGAGCTCGAGGTCGTTAAATCTTATTAAGGTGGGGATGTGATGTTTTTCGAGACAATGCCTACTTTTTAACAACATTGGCAGAATCAGGGAAGTATACCGGCTTTCCAACAGCGCGATCGCACTATGCTCAATCTACCTGAGAGCTGCGATAATCGATAGAATGGGTACAAAGTTCTGGGTAGAGTGGCAATGACTGAGTTGCTTGAGGGTGCGATCGCCTTTGTTACCAGCCTTACCTGAAAGTGAGCAGAATGCGATCGCTTCGCGCTCTGGGATAACTCATGCTCCCGGTCTCCCGATATTCTTGCCAAACTGGCAGATACAGAGATATCGCAGTCGCCAAAGCGATTAAGACATTGCCAATCTTGAGGATCTGTAGGGTGGGCATTGCTCACCTGGCTAGTCGTTAGTGTATATTACGTCCTAATCATCTTGACTATGGCTGTATTATTGTTTGCTTTCATAATATCACATTAAAATAAAGTATGTCAGGGGAATCAGCCAATTTTGAATTTTTGCGATCGCATGACCTTCAGTTAGTACGTCTTGGGGCTTTAGCTGAACGCTATTTCCGAGATGACCCCGGTACTTGCCTGATTAAGTTACGGCAGTTTGCTGAAGTGCTGGCACAATTGACCGCCGCCAAAACAGGTCAGTTTGTTTCTACCGAGGAAGCCCAGGCAGATTTATTGAAACGGTTGAAGTTTCAACGGGTGATATCGCCCGAAGTCGCTGATCTGTTCCATCAGATCAGAATTGCAGGCAATAGGGCAACCCATGAATATATTGGCGATCATAGGTCAGCCCTGACCATGTTAAAGATGGCCAGACAACTGGCTATCTGGTTTCATCGAACATTCAGTGGCAATACCAGCTTTAGGGCGGGTGCTTTTGTGCCGCCGCCGAACCCAACAGATGTAACAGCCGAACTGGCAGCCGAACTTGAACGCTTGCGGATTGCCCTTGAAGAGACCCGCAGCGAGGCAGAAAGGGCAAGGCTGGCAGCCGAAGAACAGGCTAGGGCGGTGCTGAGTGCCGAGGAGAAAGCCCGTCAGGAAGCTGAAAACCGTTCATTATGGGAGCAGCTTGCGGTCGAGTCGGAACAGGCAAGATCAGCCCTTGAAGTTCAGTTAGCCACCCTTCAGGCAGCATCGAAGCAGTTACCCGCCCAACAGACCGCCGCTATTATTTCTCTGGCTGATCGGGCGGCGACCGTGATTGATCTCGATGAAGATGAAACACGGGCAATTATTGATCAGCAATTGCAGGATGCAGGCTGGTTAGCTGATACCCAAAACTTGCGTCATGACAAGGGCGTAAGACCCGTTAAGGGGAAGAATATGGCGATCGCCGAATGGCCAACGGCTAACGGTATTGCTGACTATGCCCTGTTTGTGGGTACAAGCTGTATCGGCTTCATTGAAGCCAAGCGCAGGCGCAAGAATGTTTCTGCTGCCATTGATCAGGCCGAGCGATACGCCAGAGGGTTTCAGGCGGGTGATGGTTTTGCTCCTATTGATGGTAGCCCATGGGGTGAGTTCCAGTTTCCTTTTGTGTTTGCCACCAATGGGCGACCTTATCTCAAACAGATTGAGACCGAAAGCGGGATCTGGTTTCGGGATGTGCGCCAGCCCACCAATCGCCGCCGTGCCTTAGTAGGCTGGTACACCCCGGAAGGCTTGGCAGCGCTGCTAGGGATGGATCGTGAAACTGCCCATGCTCACCTGAAAACCCAGCCCTATCGGTTTGGTTTTCCGTTGCGTCCTTATCAACAACGAGCGATCGCAGCGGTGGAAATGGCCCTAGAGTCCGATCGCCGTGAGATGTTGGTGGCAATGGCCACCGGAACGGGTAAGACAAAACTGGCGATCGCCCTGCTCTACCGACTCTTAACCGCCAAAAGGTTTCGCCGGGTTTGTTTTGTGGTCGATCGCAGTGCTTTAGGCAGTCAGGCAGCCGGTGAGTTTCGGACGACCAAGGTTGTCACCGCTAAAGCCTTTGGGGATATTTTCGGGTTACAGGGGTTAGAAGATATTACCCCAGAGTCAGAAACCAAGGTGCATATCTGCACCATTCAGGGGCTAGTGAAGCGGGTGCTGTATGCCAGCGAACCCCGAACAGTTCCCCCCATTGACCAATATGATCTGCTGTTGATTGATGAATGTCACCGAGGCTATCTGCTGGATCGGGAAATGTCCGATGCCGAGCTAAGTTTTCGCAGTCAGGATGATTATATCTCTAAGTATCGTCGAGTTTTAGAGCATTTTGATGCGGTCAAGATCGGATTGACAGCCACGCCAGCCCTGCATACGGTGCAGATTTTTGGTGAACCCGTGTTTACCTACGCTTACCGGGAGGCCGTGATCGATGGGTTTCTGATTGACCATGAACCACCCGTGCAGATTACCACTACCTTGAGTCGGAGTGGGATTCAGTTTCGGGCGGGGGAAGCACTCGATGCGATCTACTCTCCCACCGGGCATCTACAGCGCATTTACGCCCCAGACGATCTCAATTTCGAGGTAGAGGAGTTCAATAAGAAGGTGATCACGATTCCTTTCAATAAGGCAGTTGCCAAGGAACTAGCCAAACATATCGATCCGAACTTGCCCGGTAAGACCTTGATTTTTGCCGTGAATGATGCCCATGCGGATATTGTGGTCGATCAGGTGAAGCAGGCAATGGCTGATTATTACGGCGAGATCGAGGATGCCGCCGTTCGCAAGATTACAGGCAGTGTGGACAAGGTAGGGGATTTGATCCGTTCTTACCGTAATGATGCCATGCCTCAGATCGCGGTCACGGTTGACCTCTTGACCACCGGCATTGATGTTCCGAAGATTACCAATCTGGTGTTTTTGCGGCGGGTGAATAGCCGGATTCTTTATGAGCAGATGTTGGGACGGGCAACCCGCCAATGCCCTGAGATTGATAAAGAAACGTTCCGTATTTTTGATGCGGTTGATTTATATGCCAAGTTACAGACTTTGACCGAGATGAAACCCGTTGTGGTCAATCCTGCCATCAGCCTTGAGCAGTTATTTGATGAGTTTGCTCAGGTTACCGAGGCGGATCACCGTGCTGTCATCCGGGATCAGATCCTGGTTAAACTGCGGCGGAAGTTGGGGCGGTTGGCGGATCAAGCCAGAGATCGCTATGAGGCCGATATCGGGGAAACCCCAGAAGAGACGCTCGAGCGGTTCAGGACTTCCCCGCTGCCCGAGTTGGCGGGCTGGGTGAGCGATCGCCCCGGTATCGGGCGGATTTTGGATTGGAATCCAGAAGGGGGTGAGGGGAGCTTGCTGCCGATTTCTCATCACCCTGATGAGGTTGTTGCCGTGACCCGTGGTTATGGATCGGGGCAAAAACCTGATGATTTTCTCGATAGCTTTACCGCCTATGTGCGTGATAACGTCAACCAACTGGCAGCTTTGACCGTGGTATTGCAAAGGCCAAGGGAGCTAACCCGCGCCCAGCTTCGTGAATTGCGCCTAGAGCTTGATAAGATGGGCTATTCAGAAACCAATTTGCGCCAAGCGTGGCAGGAAGCCAAGAATGAGGATATTGCCGCCTCGATCATTGACTTTATCCGTCAAGCGGCGCTGGGCGATCCGCTGATTCCCTATGATGAGCGGGTAAAAGCAGCCATGAAACGCATCCTGGCAAAACGAGCCTGGACAGACCCGCAGCGCAAATGGTTAAAGCGGATTGGGGAACAGGTCGCCCGTGAGTTTATTGTCGATCGCGCTGCCCTGGATCAGGAGCCTTTCGGAAATGACGGGGGGTTTAATCGCCTCAACCGTATTTTTGAGGGACAACTGGAAGCTATTTTAGGAGATATAAACGAGGAGTTATGGCGAAGGACAGCTTGATTGCCCTCATCCCCCAGCCCCTTCTCCCAAGCAGGGAGAAGGGGAGCCAATCCCCCAGCTCATTTTCTGCCAAGCAGGGAGAAGGGGAGCCAATCCCCCAGCTCATTCTGCCAAGCAGGGAGAAGGGGAGCCAATCAAAGTCCCTCTCCCTCTTTGGGAGAGGGATTTAGGGTGAGGGAGAGTCAATGAGTACCAGTAACGTAACCCGTGATATTGTCGCGAAACTTTGGAATTTGTGTCATATCCTGCGAGATGATGGCATTACCTATAACGAATATGTCACCGAATTAACCTATTTGTTATTTCTCAAGATGCTGGCGGAGACGGGGCGGGAAGATTGTTTACCGCAGGAGTATCGCTGGAGCGCATTGGATAGCCGCGAAGGGTTGGAGCAGTTGGAGTTTTATCGCCAGCTTCTGCTTGATTTGGGGAATCAGAAGAAGGTTGCTGACCCCGTGATTCTGGCTATTTTTACCGATGCTCAAACCAGACTGAGAAAGCCCACCAATTTGAAATCGCTCACGGATGCTATTGATCGGCTGGACTGGTTTTCGGCACGAGAAGAAGGCTTAGGCAACCTTTATGAAGGGTTGTTGGAGAAGAACGCCGCCGAGAAGAAATCCGGGGCAGGGCAATACTTCACACCGCGCCCCTTGATTGATTGCATTGTCAGGCTGGTGCAGCCCCAGGCGGGCGAGGTGATCCAAGACCCGGCAGCGGGGACGGGGGGCTTTCTGGTAGCGGCGGATCAGTATGTCAAAAACCAGACGGATGACTTGTACACCCTGACCCAGGAGCAGGGGCGTTTCCAGCGTAATGAGGCTTATCGAGGGTTGGAGTTAGTACCCGATACGCACCGTCTTTGCCTGATGAATTTGATGTTGCATGGCATTGAAAGCGTGGTGATGTGTGGGGATAGCCTGTCACCGGATGGGGAGAGTTTGGGCAAGGCTGATGTGATTCTGACCAATCCACCCTTCGGAACCAAGAAGGGGGGCGGACGACCTACCCGATCGGATTTTTCGGTGACCGCAGAAACCTCTAACAAGCAGTTGGCGTTTGTGGAGCATATTTACCGCGCTCTGAAACCAGGGGGCAGGGCGGCGGTGGTGTTGCCGGATAATGTGTTGTTTGAGGATAATACGGGGCGCAAGCTGAGGCAGCAGCTTATGGATTTGTGCGATCTGCATACCATTTTGCGCTTGCCGACCGGGATTTTCTATGCTCAGGGGGTGAAAACTAATGTGCTGTTTTTCACGCGGGGCAAGACGGACAGGGGCAACACGAAGGCAGTGTGGGTGTATGACCTGCGGGCAAATATGATCAGTTTTGGTAAGACGAGACTGCTGACGGTGGCGGATTTTGCCGAGTTTGAAGCGGCTTTTGGGGATGACCCGTTGGGGAAAGCGCCGCGCACTGACCAGGGCGAGGAAGGGCGATTCCGCTGCTTCACCCGTGAGGAGATTGCTGCCCGCAATGATAACCTAGACATTAGCTGGTTGCGGGATACCAGCGATGACCCAGAGGATGACCTAACGGAGCCGGAGGAAATTGCGGCGGCGATCGCTACCCATTTAGGCAACGCCCTGCGGGAAATTGAGATTATGATGGAGGAGTTTAGCAACGGAGCAGATAGCCGATGACTTTACGGCTGCATTGAGGATGAAACGTTTATTCGTCATCAATAAATTTACACCCAATGAAGATGATATGGAAACAGATCTGAGTATGCACACAATTCAATTAAGGTCTTATGTGGGCAGTGATGGATTATTACATATTTCGTTGCCTGACTTACAGGATACGGAGGTTGATATTATTTTGGTATATCAGCCAGCAAAACCATTAGTAAAAACATCGTCAAAACGACAATGGTCTCCCGATTTTTTAAGTGTATTTGGAGCTTGGGAAGGTGAGCCACTTGTGAGGGCTGTTCAAGAGGAGGCATCCGAGCGGGAGTCGTTTTAATGTCTTATTTGCTGGATACTAATACCTGCATCAATTATATTAATCGGCGTAGCATGAGCGTTTATCAACACCTCATGGCATTATCTCCCGACGATGTGTATATTTGCGAAGATTGGGAGGCCGAAAATCCATGAAAACCCAAGCTGAGGTGATTTATCTATGAATACAACTCAAGAAGCAATTATTCATTGTTTACGACAACAGAGGAGTTTGATTTATGTCTAAGCGGGGCGATCGCGAGCCTTTAGCCGATCGCCTACTCAAACAACTCGCAACTCTAGCCCCAGATGACCTTGATTTAGTCATTGATTTTGTCAGTTTACTACACCAGAGAAAGCGTAGCTCTTTGGGCAAACGCCTACGAGACCTATTTCGAGAAACCCAAGCATTACCCGGTGTAAGCCAGATTACTGAGGAAGATATTGCGGCTGAAATTGAGGCATATCGTAGAGGCGAGTGAAAATTTTAATCGATACAAATGTTTTAGTTTCTGCTGTTTTACGGGATCGTATTCCAGAACAAGTTGTGCTTTATGTTAAAGACATATCGGGCGATCTCAAAACTCGATTTTCAAAAATTCCTGATCAGGAGACTGGTTTATGTCTATCACCAACTTTGCCCCCAAATACACCAACCATTGGAGCGATCGCCATGATGACTAAGATTCAACAAACGAATAAACTGCTAGAGCAGCTAGAAACACTAACTCCTGAAGAGATAAATATGGTAATCGCTTTTGCTGATTTCTTGCACTATAAAAAAAGCATTCAGTCACCAAAGCAAGTCATTCAGAAGCACCCAGGAGCTACCACTCACTTCAGTCCCAAAAACTTGTCTAAACTCCGAGGGATTGCTAAACCTGTATCGGTTTTAGAACAGTCTGATCCTCAGACAGACTATGTTGATTATCTAACGAACAAATACACATAATGCGAGTTTTAATCGATACCAATGTGGTGCTTGACTTTCTACAAGAGCGGGAACCTTTTGTAGAGAATGCAGCGAGAATTTTTCAGCAGATTGATGCTGGGGAAATTGAAGGAGTGATTACCGCTACCACAATCACTAATATTTATTATATTATTCGGAAGTTCGCCGGAGATGGAGTTGCTCGAGACGCGATCGCCCAAATTCTGATCGATCTCACGATCGCCCCTGTGAATCGAGATGTTTTAGAAGGAGCGATCGCTCTACAATTCGCTGATTTTGAGGATGCTGTACAGTATGTATGTGGTATTAGCCATCCTGTAGATGTCATTGTTACTCGTGATGTTACTGGGTTTAGCGCCGCAACCATTCCAGTGGTGCTACCGGAAAACTTTGATGATTTCAAGCTAAGATTGCGGCTGGACGATCCCAGATGATGTTGGCAGAGCGATCGCATTATCGCGGCTAAAGGAAACAACCCCATGAGACAATTACCAATGGAGTTCGAGATTAACCAAAATCGCGCGATCGCCCCTAATCATTTGCGAAATGCTCTGGCAGAAATTGGGGCATATAGTGAGAAGATGGAAGGCGATGAACCGCAAGAGGAGGTAGCCGCGTGAGTGAATTACCGAAGGGGTGGGCTGAAACAAAACTTGGCGAGATTTCCCAACTTGAGATGGGTCAGTCACCGCCCGGTACTGCTACTAATTCAGATGCAAAGGGGATTCCGTTAATTGGTGGGGCTTCAGACTTTGTGGGTGAACAGATCAAACCAAACCGTTTTACTTCTGCACCAACAAAAATATGCCAGCCTAATGACCTGATACTCTGTGTTAGAGCAACGATAGGAAAACTGGCTGTCGCTGAATCTGCTTACTGTTTAGGTCGTGGTGTTGCTGGAATACGCCCTCGTAATGTAAATCAGGACTGGTTACGTTATCGGCTTATTGGTGACGCATCAGCCCTTGATGCGGCTGGAACAGGTAGTACATTTCGCCAGATCGATAAGCAAACGCTTGTGTCTTGGAACATAAACCTTCCCCCACTCAACGAACAACGGCGGATTGTTGCCAAGCTCGATCGCCTCTTTGCCCGTAGTCGTTGTGCCCGTGAGGAGTTGGGGCGGGTGTCTAGGTTAGTTCAGCGCTACAAACAAGCCGTCCTAGCCGCCGCCTTCCGTGGCGATCTCACAGCAGATTGGCGGGCAGAGAATCCTGATGTAGAGCCAGCATCAGAACTTCTGAGGCAAATTCTCATAAGACGGAAGCAACGATACAATGAAAAATATAATGAGTCTAAGTTGAAAAATAAGAAAAAACCAAGAAAAGATTTTGTCGATCAGATTCCTTCCATTCAATCTGAAGTAGAAATTAGTCTACCTAAAACATGGGCTGTTACAAATATTGATTATTTAGCCCATGTAACAAAACTAGCTGGATTTGAATACACAAAACACTTTAAAACTAATGATGTTGCGGGTATTCCTATAATCAGAGCGCAAAATGTGCAAATGGGTAAATTCATAGAAACCAATATCAAGTATATTTCTGAAGATGTTTCTAACTATCTTGAGCGATCCCAATTACATGGACGGGAAGTGTTGATGGTTTTTATTGGAGCAGGAACTGGAAATGTATGTTTAGCACCTCAAGAAAGAAGATGGCACTTAGCTCCAAATGTTGCAAAAATAGATGTAGATGAAATTTCAAGCAATTATCTTTGTCTTTATCTTCAATCATCCATAGGTCAAAATTATGTTGATTCATGGATAAAATCTACTGCCCAACCTAGCCTTTCAATGGAAACAATAAGAAAGATTATAGTTTTTCTTTCCCCACTTGAAGAACAAAAAGAGATTGTTCGGCGAGTTGAAAAGCTGTTCAAAGCGATAGATCTCATCGAGCAGGAACATCAAAAAGCCAGCAAACTACTCGATCGCCTAGAGAAAGCCACCCTATCCAAAGCCTTTCGGGGCGAACTCGTACCCCAAGACCCCAACGACGAACCCGCCGCAGTCTTGTTAGAACGCATCCAAGCCGAACGGCAGACGCAACCCAAACGCAAAGCAAAATCGACCCGCAAACCCAAAGCCAATTGAGGGGGTGCGATCGAGGCTAACACTGCTCAACAGGATGTTTCAGAGCCGGATGAGGATATCCTCCTTAATGAGATTGACCCTGTGTATGGGTGGAGTTCCCAGCCAAGTAATTTGGCATGACCGCAATACTTGACACCAGTTTTTTGTTGAGTTGTTGCCCTAAAACCCCAGCTAACAACCCCTTGGCAGCGGACGCTTGAGATATCTTGATGGGGATCCAAAGGTTATCTGTCGCCGCTTATCTTGGTGGTTGGGTAGCCATACTTTTGGATGCCACACTCAAACGAGGTGCTGGATTTTCGTAAGTAGGTAGACTCAATAGCTGCGAAACCGCCCCAAAAAAAGCACAGCCTTGGGTAAAATAAAGAAGCGATGTGATTTGGTGGTGTTAACTGCTTCTGAAAAATGACAAAACTACTTCAACAGGCGATCGCCCAAATCCAACAACTCCCACCGGACCAACAAGATGCGATCGCCGCTCGATTTTTGGCAGAGGACAACATTGGCAGGCTCAGGGAAGTCTACCCGCTTTCCAAGAGCGCGATCGGGCTATGCTCAATCTGCCTGAGAGCGGCGATAATGGATAGAATGAGTACAAAGTTCTGGGTGAAGTGGCAATGACTGAGTTGCTTGAGGGTGCGATCGCCTAATTGAAAAGCCTGCTGATGAGCAAGATGCGATCGCTGCTCGTTTACTTACTCAGATGCTAGAATAGGGCAGCAACGCGGTTTCATTAGCAATATAGCCATGTCTAAAACAATAGTCGAGCGGCAAGATCTTGTTGAGGTAGTAAATGCTCTGCCTGATGAGGTTTTGGTAGAGTTGGCAAATTTTCTTGACTACTTGCGCTATAAAACGTCTCAGGATAAGAAACCTGATCTTTGTCAACAAAACTTTTTGCTCTCTGTTGCCGGCTTAGGTAAGTCTGCTCAACAGGATGTTTCAGAGCGGGATGAGGATATCCTCCTTAATGAGATTGACCCTGTGTATGGGTGGAGTTCCCAGCCAAGTAATTTGGCATGACGGCAATACTTGACACCAGTTTTTTGTTGAGTTGTTGCCCTAAAACCCCAGCTAACAACCCCTTGGCAGCGGACGCTTGAGATATCTTGATGGGGATCCAAAGGTTATCTGTCGCGGCTTATCTTGGTGGTTGGGTAGCCATACTTTTGGATGCCACACTCAAACGAGGTGCTGGATTTTCGTAAGTAGGTAGACTCAATAGCTGCGAAACCGCCCCAAAAAAAGCACAGCCTTGGGTAAAATAAAGAAGCGATGTGATTTGGTGGTGTTAACTGCTTCTGAAAAATGACAAAACTACTTCAACAGGCGATCGCCCAAATCCAACAACTCCCACCGGACCAACAAGATGCGATCGCCGCTCGATTGTTGGCAGAGTTGCAGGACGAGCAAAAATGGGAAACCAGTTTTGCTACCACGACAGACGAGCAATGGGATCAGATGGCCGCAATGGTACGGCAGGAAATCGCAGCAGGAGAAACTCTTGCCCTTGATGAGGTATTCCCAACACAAAAATGAAATCAAGCGTCACAAAGTCATTTCGCCAGCGGCTAGGTGATTTGCCTGCATCAGTTCAAGAACAAGCCCATAAAGCTTACGCCCTTTGGCAAGAAGATCCTTATCATCCGAGCCTTCAGTTCAAGCGAGTCAGTCAGAAGCAACGGATTTATTCTGCTCGTGTCAGTCTCAATTATCGTGTTTTAGGTTTACTCGAAGGCGACGATATTTACTGGTATTGGATTGGCACACACGATGATTACGATGAATTGCTAAAACGGATTTAGTCAGTAGGATTAGGGTGCGTTAGACGGGATCGATAAGGTGATTAGGGTTAGGGATAATTGAGAGATTTGATGGGTGATGGTAGCTGATACATTTACGCGACATTTTTCCGGTTGTTCCCGGACAATGCAACGATAGCACTATTACCCGTTAAGGTAACAG
>NZ_JBIMLI010000066.1:0-25526 GCF_051859755.1 Limnospira sp. | reverse complement strand
CAAGGATTTGGGCGGCTTCCTTGGGTTTGACATATCTGGCAATAGGTTTATCCTCAACTCTTCTCGCTTATTATACCCTATTGCCCTAAAATATTAACCTAATTTGAGATTAAATCATGCTCTTTACTGTAGCAATGATTGCCTTGCGATGCAGCCTACACCCATTCGCTTCCAGATCCTTGAGTTACTGGCCCAAATTCATCTTGTCTGCGGGGTGGCGGGAACCGTTTTATATTCCCAAGGTATGGCGGTGGGGGTTTAATCCGGTTCCCAGAAACTGAATTTACGATAACAGGGAGAAAATCGCCAAAATCCCTACGAGTCTGGATTGGCTCGTTTCAACAAATCAGAGCGAATTAAACCACCCATCCAAGTCCAGTTTGTGCGTTCTTCTTTTGGTATAAAATGAGCCATGACAGTATCTGGACTACTTTGATAGAAAGTCTTAATTTCTGCCCGTGCCCACAGTCCCCAAGGCGCTCTGACCAGAATATGATCTCCGACCACAAACACCTCACCCTCAGAATTGTCAGCCTGGGGAAGTTTCACCGCAACTTTCGGCTTATGTTTAATGGGTTTTGAAGGTTTCACGGTGCGACTAGGAATGTGTTTGACAGTCCCAGTAGACCGAGAATGTTCTTGGGTGTTGGTAGTGGGCGATTCGGAACTAGGCTCAGGGGGTTTGTTTGGTCTAGTAACTGCTAAAATTTTGTGATTGCTATTCATTGACACTCCTGGATGCTACATCTCACCATATCCTTTGTTCCTATTTTGGCATCCTTGTTCCGCAAATCCAAGATGATATTTGGAACTTAACCGCTCAAAGATCTGGGTTTCCGGTAATAAAAGCCAAAATTCGGTCAAATTCAAAATTATCAGCCCATCCCTTTAATAAATCAGCCCAAGCGCCATGATACTCTGGAATTTCAGCAATCAAGGCTAGAATTTCCGGTTCGTTGGTACACAAAACCGCTTGATGTAGTTGCTCTATCCAAGTCGTCGGCATCACTTGCAGGGAGTCCCTGTCAAGGGGGACAGCAGGCTGGTTTTGCAGATCGGAAGTTAATGATACATCCTCTACAGGACTTCCTTCGTATAGATAGCGCACCCCTAAGTATTGAGCCATCTTATCAAAAATCACTGCTTCTCGAAAGGGTTTACTGACAAAATCATCACAACCCATAGCTAAAATTTGCGATCGCTCCTCTTCAAAAGCATGAGCTGTCAGAGCGATAATGATAGGGGCGCGATCTGGTGGTATCGTGGCTTTAATCTGTTTAGTAGCTTCCAAACCATCCATAACTGGCATTCTCATATCCATCCAGACCAAATCAGGTTGCCACTGAGCGCACATTTTAATCGCTTCTAAGCCATTCTCAGCCGCCTGCACCTCAAAACCCACCTTAGACAGTAAACAGACCAGTACCTGGCGATTTTCTTGGGCATCTTCTACCACCAAAATCCGATAAGATGGTTGTCCGTCAGCTAAAGCAATCACCCGTTTTTGGATAGGTTGAGCCGGGATTTCTTGAGGGTCTGCTGCTTGTACGAAAATGGTAAATCTGACTATTGTACCCTTTCCCACCTCGCTGATAATCTCAATTTCGCCGCCCATCATTTGTACAAATTTCTGGCTAATTGGTAATCCTAAACCCGTCCCTTCATTAGACTTATGACCCGTTTCAGTTTGCCCAAATGGTTTAAATAGCATATCAATTTCATCGGGAGCAATTCCTAGTCCGGTATCTTCCACCTCAAAACTGAGGACAGTTAGATCAGGGGTTTCATAGTTCTGAGACTGAACTCGCAGGGTCACTCGTCCTGATTCCGTAAACTTAATGGCATTTCCCAATAAATTAATCAAAACTTGTCGCAGTTTATTTTCATCGGTTTTCACATAGGGGACAAAATTATGATGCACCTGAAACTCTAATTTTAAGCCCTTAGTTTTACTTCTTAAACCCAGCATTTCGTGTAAGTTTCTCAGAAGATAGTAAAGGTCAAAACTGATTTGATTAAACGTAATGCGACCCCCTTCAATTTTCGACATTTCTAGGACATCGTTAATCAGTTCTAACAGATGCTCTCACGAACGACCAATAATTTTGATATATTCCTGTTGAGCTAAATTTAACTGTTCATCCCTAGCCAGAATTTGGGTAAAGCCTAAGATAGCATTTAAAGGAGTGCGTAACTCATGACTAATTTTGGTGAGAAATTCACTTTTAGCTCGATTAGCCGCATCAGAGGTTTCTTTGGCTTTATGTAACTGTTTCATCAGTTCTACTTGTTGGAGAGCGACACCTAATTGATTGGCAATTTGAGCTAATAGACTCACTTCTCGATGCATCCACTCTCTGGGGAAATTGTGTTGATAGGCGGCAATCATTCCCCATTGAGTTTAGCCTAAAAATACGGGAGTAATCATATAGGATCTAATCATAAATTCATCGATGAGGACTTGATGAGAATTAGAAAGGGTGGATTTGTAAATATCATTAACTGCCTGTTGATTATAAACTTGATTGAGATTTCCTTGGGTCTCTTTCCAATGCCAAGACAACCAAGTATTAGGGTCAGTCATATTGATAAACTGGGGGCAGTTTGGGGCTACCGACTCAAACAAAAACTGGCCGTTTCCTTGGGGTAAAAGTCGGTAAACCACAACGCGATCGCATCTGAGAATTTGGCGCACAGCTTGAGCAGTAGCCCTCCAAATCATATCCATATCCAGGGTTGGGCGTATGGTTTCAATTCACCTAGATAAAGTCCTTTCCTGTTGAGCGGCTTTGGTTTGTTCTGGGGATTGTTTCTGCGCCTGGGTGAGCAATTATGCTTGTGGCAAAGCCACCACCAATTGTAGGGCTATTTTCTGTACAAATTCGACCTCAGAACTTTTCCAATTGCGAGAATATGAGCATTGATGAATACATAGTAAACCCCAGAGATGGCTCCCTTTTTGCCTGGGAATTACCAAATTTTCTCTCACCTAAAACTTAGCCAAAAGTTGAATATAGCAAGGGTCTAAATTTGCTTCATAAATATCAGCAATGGATTGAATGCGGGAGTTTTTGTATTCCTCCACAAATGAATTGGCGAAACAAGAATCATGAACTTGCCAATTTAAAGCTGATTCAAACTCAGGTAAAACATCTTCCGAGACAAAATTACCATCCCGGTAATTAGAGAGGGGATGAAAGCTAAATATAGCCACTCTGTCGGCGTTCAAAAGTTGACGGACTTCGGCGGTAGCTGTAGCCAAAATTGTGTTAATATCTAAGGTGCGCCTGATTTTATCAATCACTTAGGCTAAGGCTCGTTCTCGTTGGGCTTCCCTGGCTAAGTGTTCGGCTTGGCGACGTATTTGAGTTTTGACTCGCACTAGGACTTCTTCTACCTGAAAAGGCTTAGTAATATAATCTACTCCACCTATAGTAAAAGCCTTGACTTGATCAGGAAGTTCATCTAAAGCGCTCATAAAAATCACCGGAATTTCTGCCGTAATTTCATCAGCTTTCAGTTGCAAACAAACCTCA
The DNA here is from genome assembly GCF_051859755.1 of Limnospira sp. NCBI lineage: Bacteria > Bacillati > Cyanobacteriota > Cyanophyceae > Oscillatoriales > Sirenicapillariaceae > Limnospira > Limnospira sp. Next base: position 21,990 of record NZ_JBIMLI010000066.1, on the reverse strand, counting down.
TAACCGTCCATATCAGGCATTTTGATATCTAGTAGCACCAAATCAGGAGGTGACGCTTTAGCCGTAATCAAGGCCATTTTTCCTTTGGTCACTCTCCTGACATTGTAGCCCTGCTCCGTCAACATTTGGGAAAGCAGTCGCAAGTTATCCGGTTTATCGTCAACCAGTAAAATATTGCCAAATTGGGATGTGTTTGGGGGCCGCATCATTAGCGTGTCGGTAAACCGGATAGCTAGAATAGGTAGCCAATAGTCAAGGGAATTGACAAAATGCCTCAAAATCGAGGACAGTTGATATTTTCCCCCAATGGTTGCCTTGAGAGCAACCCTACCATTTACCTAGAAGGTAAGCAGGAGGGCTGTCTTGTTTATAGATATCCCGCCAGGTGAGGTGGGATGTCTCGCAGTTTCCTAGTTTACCATAATTGCTGTCCAGGGATAATTTTTGATAACCGCTCCTGTAGCGGGGTTGGTGCTGGTCGTTCACAGAGATGTCATATCAATGCTACAACTTCGCCAAATCTCTCATTTAATCTAAGAACTATCAAGCGATTAATGGGAGTGTTAACGATGCAAGATTCTCTAAAATCCTCTGTGCGTCCTATTCAGCCTGTGGCTTATTTATCGATGCTTTTGTTGGGTGCGGGGCTTACTTTTGGTGTTGTTTCCCTTACTCCTAATGCTGGTTCTTCCCGTGAAAGTACCGGTGAAACTAACAGTGGAGCGGCAGATATGAACCCTGGGATGGTTTCTCCGGGTCACGTTTTGGCACAAAATCCTAATGTAGTCAGTGCTGTGGTGGAGCGGGTGGGAGCAGCAGTGGTTCAAATTGATACAGCCAGAACTGTAGAAACTCAGATTCCTGATGTGTTTAATGACCCGTTCTTCCGACGGTTTTTTGGCCAACGACTCCCTAGTGGTCCGGGGCGGCGAGTTGTTCAGGGTTCGGGTTCCGGTTTTATTGTGGGTTCTGATGGTCGGATTTTGACTAATGCTCATGTGGTGGAGGGAGCCACCCGAGTGCGGGTGACTTTGCGCGATGGTCGCCAGTTTGATGGGGAAGTGTTGGGAACTGACCCGGTGACTGATGTGGCTGTGGTGAAAATTCCGGCGCAAAATCTCCCAACTGTGAGTTTGGGTAATTCTGACCGATTGAGACCGGGAGAAATGGCGATCGCTATTGGTAATCCCCTAGGCTTAGAAAACACTGTCACCATGGGTATTATTAGTGCTACCGGTCGCTCTAGTGGCTCTATTGGCGCACCGGATAAACGGGTGAGTTTTATTCAAACTGATGCGGCGATTAATCCGGGTAATTCGGGGGGACCTTTACTTAATCAAAATGGTGAGGTCATTGGTATGAACACGGCTATTATCCAAGGCGCACAGGGTTTAGGTTTTGCTATTCCGATTAATCGGGTTGGGAATATCGCTGATCAAATTGTGGCTAATGGTCACGTTGATCATCCATTTTTGGGTATTCAAATGGTGAGTTTAAACCCCGAAGTTAAGCAGAATATTAATAATGATCCCAACAGTGGTTTAAAGGTTGATACAGACCAAGGGGTGTTAGTTGTCCGTGTGGTTCCTAATTCTCCAGCGGCTCAGGCTGGACTCCGAGTGGGTGATGTGATTTCTCAAATTAATGGTCAAATCATTCGGGACGCAGCGGAGGTTCAACAGTTGGTTGAACAAACGGGAGTAGGTCATCAATTACGATTGGAATTACGCCGCAATGGTCAAAATCAAGGTTTCGCTGTTCGCACCGGAACTTTGAGAGAACAAAGTTAGGTTAACTTGACATTAACTACACCTGGGGACAATTAGTTGGGTTGTTGGCAACTCTCCTAAACTGTCCCCTCCATTTTATAATTGACAGGCTGTATTTAATTTCTGGGTTTCCTGTATGATAGTTGTGGGGATATGTCCGATTATATTAAGCACCTAATATCAAGATTTTAGGCTGGTGGTTCTAAAATTCTAAAGGGTTGGTTATCCCTTTCCCAACGGCAAATTTCAGAGTAGAGGTGGGTTTTATAAAAGTAGGCTTTTTCGTAAGCAAGTCGCAGACTGCGATCGATTATCTCAGGTTTAACATCCTGGGAATTATGAGAACCAATTGCTTTGCATAAAGCCAAAGACAATATTTATACTAAATCATGACCACAACAAATTTGCCAAGGATCGTCACTTTGACTATTTAAATTCGTGATTTTAGAGATAATATCTGGAGTGCTTAGATAGGACTTTTGGGATTTATTTTTCACAACATCAATTAGCTTTTTGTAGGCAATCTTGATTTGATTTTTATCAACAAACTTACTAAAATCAATAGCCTGAAAAGTTAAGTTTAATCCTTCCGTCTGGGAAATCCAACGCCAATATCCGACAGGCTTTCCGGCTGCTAGTAAAACCTCCCTAATATCTCCCGGAAAGCTAGATATTTTTGATTCTGAACCAAATTCATCCAAGACTTTATTAAAGGCTAGAGAGTTTAATAACATGGTTTCTAGGTCGTGGGTATCTGTCCTAAGTAAATTAGAACTATAACTGGGTAAATCATCAATTAAGTGATCAAAATCAGCGTCAACAATTGCTACAACTCCTGGAAAATCTGAATTTTCAAGTTTTTGGAGAACATCAATAACAAGCTGCTTGTTAGATGGCTTACCAGCAATGATGACAGATTGACAAACTGATTTATCAATAAGCCAATTATAAAAAATCCTGTCAGTATGACCTTCAACTAACAGAAAAGTACATTTAAAGGTACTTCGCAATAGGCGGACTTTATTAACCTCACGGTCTACGGAAATAAACTATCTCATTTGGGTCCCTGGAGTTCCACTGTCAAATCCCAACGGTCTTGAATGATATCTGGAGAATGAGTAGCCATTACAATATTGAGTTTGGCGAGTTTAGTGATTTCTTGCAAGTCTTTGATAAACTCAACTTGCCAGCCAACATGAAGGGATAATTCTGGTTCATCTATTAATACTAAAGAATCGGGTTTAACTTTAAATAGTAATTCATATATAAGGATTAACTCATGTTGTTCGCCTGATGATAAATCCGTTGGACAAAGTTCATGATTTAAAACTTGTTTATATTCAGATAATGATGATTTATAGGATGATGTAAAAATAAATCCTTGGTCTTTACTAAAGCCAATATTTTTATAAGAATAGGCGAACTTTTTGTTAATTATTTTACGAAACAAATCAATTTTGTCTGCTATATCATCGAAAACACTTAGTTTTTTATCCATGTCTTCTACATAAACAGATAAGATGTTTTTGGTTGTTTCGTCTATAGATGGTGGATGAATATCAACTTCTGAACTTTCATCTTGATTCAACAAACCCACTTCCATAAGTCGCGATCGCATTTTATCAAGATGGTCTAATTTATCATAAAGTTGCTCATCTGTTAAGTAAGTTGATGGCTGCTGCTGAACCACTCTGAGGGGAAAGGTTCTATCGAGAGATTGAGATATTGTGCCATATTCAGTAAATTTGTGTTGCATTTTTTGCGCTAATTCACGGGAATATACGGATACTGTTGATAAATCAGATAATCTTTTATAAGCGATTCTGCGTTCATAATTAGAGGCAATATTGAGGAGTCTTTGTGATTCTATAAGTCTGACATTAATCTGCCTCTGTAAATCTTGTAGCCACTCAGGTTGTTGTTCACATTTAATACCTCTCAATAAATCTGGGAACCTATCTACAATGTCTGATATTGAGAGCATTTCTTCCGTGGGTAAGTATCGCCACCTTTGAGGACCAACCCGCATAAGTTCAGGAATTAGATAGTCCAAGTCACTGATAGAAATTTCATCAATATCATTGATTTGGGACTTGTCTAAAATAAAGGTTTCGGAATTTTTAGAAAAATTAAACCTGATGGTATTTGATTGGTCTTGTCTGCCTGTTTTTTTATCGATTTCCAGATAATTACCATCATCAAATTCTACTTTAAAAGTTTCAAAGGGAAGATTTATTAATTCTGAATACTGGCAATTAAATAAGCCGTTAAGTAGTTTCAAAATCACGGTTTTGCCAAAGCCATTAGGGCCGTGAATGATGGTCATTCTATCATTTAAATTAACAGGAATTTCGTGGTTAAAAATTCCAAATAAGCCGCCAACATAAACTTTAATGATTTGCATAAATTTACCTCGGATACCTCAAGTTTTACCAGCATTTAAAATTTCTATGGCTGCCCGATCGCCTGCTCCTTCTCCCCCCAATACCTGGCGCATTTGTCGATATTCAGTTAACATTTGTTCTCGTTTGGTGGAGTTGGGAAAAAGTTGGATAACCTGGTTGACAATGGCTTCTGGTGTAACTTCATCTTGTAGCAATTCTGGCACAATTTCCTTCATTTGGACTAAATTGGGAGGAGCCATAAAGGGGATGGAAAAATGGAGAAGGTGACGAGCGACCCAAGCGGTAATTTGACTCACTCGATAAACGACAACTTGGGGAACTTCCAGTAAAGCTAATTCAAGGTTAACGGTACCTGACTTGGCGATCGCCAAATCAGCGCCGGCTAGTACATCAGTTTTATTTTCTACTAAAGAAGCCCGGAGATTATATTGTAAAATACCCCGTTCAATATCTGCCCGATACTTTTCTAAAGATAATGGAATCCAAAAACGCACCAATGGAAACTGAGCCTGAAGAGTGGCGGCGGCTTGAAATATAATGGGCATTAAATAGCGAATTTCCTGCTGTCGGGAAGCGGGAAGTAAGGCGATCGCTATTTCCTCAGTAGCAATACCCAAATTTTCCCGGGCTTGGTGGCGGCTGGGGTAGGCTGTAATCCGGTCAATAAGCGGATGCCCTACCCAGGTCACTTTCGCGCCTTTAGCGGCAAAATAGCGGGCTTCCTGGGGAAAAATGGCAAGGATGCGATCGCTAAAATTGACGATTTGATTAGTATTGCGCGATCCCAGAGACCAAACCCACTCCTGGGGGGCAATATAATAGATAATGGGAATCTCGGGGAATCTGCCTTTAATCAGATTACCGATACCGATATTAGGTCCCATGTAATCAATTAAAATAGCGACATCGACAGGGTTTTCTTGCAGATAACGCCTGACCCTAGCCTGCATTTGCAATGTAGGGATAAAATAGGGCAAAGACTCCCAAATTCCGACCGCACCAATAGCGGTAGTATCCCCCAACAATTGGGCTCCGGCGGCTGCGGTTTGCGGCCCTCCCAAAGCGGTAATTTCCAAGCTATAACCTTTAATTTCGGCTTGTCGGCGCAAGGCTGCTACCAATAGCGCCGCCTGCATATCTCCTGAAACCTCCCCGGTGCTAATAAAAATCCTCATGGCGCTTCTGGTGTGACCCGTTTTCCCGGAATAAGACCGCGCCTTTCCGGTGTGAGTGAGAGACGGACAAAATTAATCAAATGGTCAAGATAGGAATTTTGGGGGAGTTGTTCCAATTGAGCGATCGCTTCTGAGAGACGGTGTGGGGTGCGGTATAAAATCCGAAATGCCTTTTTAATTAGTCCCAACTCCTCATTAGTCAAACCCGCGCGTTTAAGACCGACAGAATTAAGCGATCGCACTCGGGACGGGTTGCCTTCCACTAACATAAATGGTGGTACGTCGCGGTCAATGCGACTCATACCTCCAACCATAGAAAACTGACCAATGCGGACGAACTGATGGACTCCCAAAACGCCGCTCAACCGTGCTTTAGACTCAATATGAACATGACCCGCCAAAGCTACCCCGTTGGCAATTACCACTCCATCCTCAATGGTACAGTTATGGCCCACATGAACATAAGCCATAAGTAGATTACCATTGCCAATTTTAGTGGCTTCTCCGGCATAGGTAGCCCGGTTAATGGTCACATATTCCCGAATGCGGTTGTCGTCGCCAATGGTAACAAAACTCACCGCCCCCTCGTATTTTAAATCCTGGGTTTCCAACCCAATAGCAGCCCCCGGAAATATCTGGTTTCTGGCTCCTATTTCTGTCCATCCTTGAATGACGGCATGGGGGCCAATGGTAGTGCCAGGGCCTATTTTTACGTTTTCTCCAATAACGGCGTATGCACCCACCCGCACGGTCGGGTGCAACTGAGCACCAGGCTCGATCACTGCTGTCGGGTGGATTAAAGTGGTCATGGAAATCAAATATGTTACTGATTGACCAAATTGGTTTGCTGCCGCAATTATACGGAACTGTGGCAATTCCTGAACCTGATCTGGTGTAATTCCATTGGTCCAGTTTAAAGTTTAGGCTTTAGTCTACCAGGGAAAACATTAGTTCTCCTTCACAGGTTCTTAGCCCATCAACTTCGGCGGCTGCTTGCATATAAGCAAAACGACGGCGTTTGACGGACAGTAGTTGTACTCGCATGATTAACTGGTCGCCGGGAACTACTGGGCGGCGAAAGCGGACTTTATCAATTCCCGCAAATAGGAATAGTTTACCTTCCATGTCTGGCAGTTGGGTCAGTACAATGCCGCCGACTTGAGCCATGGCTTCTACGATTAGCACCCCAGGCATAATTGGCCGACCGGGGAAGTGTCCCTGAAAGTGGGGTTCGTTGATGGTGACATTTTTAATTCCGGTTGCTCGTTCTCCGGGAATATACTCGATAATGCGATCGACTAGGGCGAAAGGATAGCGGTGGGGTAGCAGTTTTTGGATTTCTGCGATCGCTAAAGTGTTTTCCGGTGCTAATTGTGAGTTGTTGTTATCCTGAAGATCGGCGGTCGTGTTAACTGTGGACATTCTTTAAATATTAAACGTTGCTGTTGGTAGGGGTTTGGCTAATGCGGCGCACTAACTCGACGTGCAAGTGATGACCAGCTTTATAGGCGAGATAGTGGGCGAGTGGGATAGTTCCCAGTAAACTGAGATCTCCTACTAAGTCTAAGATTTTATGACGCGCTGGCTCATTTGCAAATCTTAGGGGCGGATTTATCCAACCCGAATGGGAACAGACGATCGCATTATCTAGGCTTCCTCCCTTGATTAATCCAGCTTTTTGTAGGGCTTCTATCTGTGAGGCTAGGGTGAAAGTCCGGGCGGGGGCAATTTCTGTGATAAAGTTTTGCTCATCGGGACTCCAACTATGCCACTGGTTCCCGATAGCCGCCACTTCAAAATCAATGCCGTAGGTAAATCGGGTTTCGGTGGAGGGTATAGCCATCACGAAGGCATCTCCCTGACGCACAGAGATTTCTTGATTGAGGGGTGCACTAGGCTGTGGTTCAATTTCTTTCAGCCCGGCTGCTGCTATGGCTTCTGACCACGGTTTGGCGGAGCCGTCTAATAGGGGCAATTCTGGTCCGTTAACTTCTATGCGTGCGTGACTGACTCCCCCTGCGGTGAGGGCAGATAACAGGTGTTCTACGGTGCGAATACTGGCGCTATCACTATTTCCCAGTTCTGTTGATAGGGTGGTAGACCTTACTGATTCACAACTGGCTGTAATTATTGGGCATTCCGGTAGGTCAACTCGGACAAAGTGCCTTCCGCCTCTGGTGGCTGGCAGAATTTTTACGGTGGTGATTTCACCGCTATGGAGTCCGACTCCTGATTGGCTTATGGCTTGGGCTAGGGTGTATTGTTGAGCAAGACTCATGGGACTTTATGAATTTATGGCATTTATGACCGCTCATGATACAGTTTGACGCACCCTAGGCGCGGATCGTTCAGGGTATATGCACAAAATGTCGTTTTTGTCAAGAGGCGGATTTGGGGCGATCGCTTTTTCCTCAAAAACTCGTGCATCGGGATTTTTAAATTTTACTCGGATAATTTTATGAGGGGCGATATAATCAGGGTTTTAGCTGCTTTTTTGGCGTATAGACACAGCAAGGCCTTGGCAGCGATTTATATGATGATACTCTAACCCGCATCCTGTCGTCAAGTTTTTGAGAGAAGTTATCAACAAAAATTTATCAATCTTTGGAAAATCAAAAGTTTTTGCCGAAATACATCAGGGAAACTTAACTAAAGCCGGGATTCGTTGGAGTAGTTATGGCTATGTAGTTTTGTAGAGTCCCTGAAGGGATCAACTGATGGGTGGGCCATTAGCCAGGTAAAGATGGAGATATTTCGTCTAGGGAATAGCCCATCATAGCAGGGCTGTATCTACTGTTATATCAAGATTTGTATCACTAAGGAACAAAGTCGGAAAAACCAACTTATCCTAAAAGAAAGACCGTTTAATAATAACAAAAAGCTAATAAAAATTGAGGTAAACCAGAATGATGGATAAGTATTTGTGTCCGTGCTGTTCTGAGCCGCTTCTCATTCATATTATCGCCCATAAGAAAATTGGCTTTTGTATGAACTGTCATCAGGAAATGCCACTAATTGAGCAAAGTCGGCAAATGGCTACTGTGACCGAACCTGTAGATGTTAGCACCATAAACACAGAGCAACTGAGTCGGGATCAAGTCTCTCGGGGAACCCTCCAGACCACGGCGGCGGGAATTTGGATTTTGGATCGCCAGACGAAGACGGCATTTGTTAATCCGAAAATGGCAGAAATCCTGGGATATATTCCGGAAGAGATGATTGGTAAATCTCTGTGGAAATTTATGGATGAGAGACACCCAGCATTTTCGGCGATCGCTCACCAAAATCACCCAGGCGATCGCGAAGAGAAATATAATCTGAGTCTGCGACACCGTTTAGGAAAATCGGTTTGGGTAACACTGTCGGTGCGTCCCCTATTTGATGAAGAAAACCAGTTTGAAGGAAATCTCTGCATTGCCATTGACACCAGTTCCCAAAAAGTGATGGAAGATGCCATCAAGAAACAATCACAACGGGAAGAAGCCATGGAAAGGTTAACCCAAGTGATCCGAAATTCCCTGAATTTAGAGCGGATATTTCAGATGGCAGTGACTGAACTGGGGAAAATTTTTAAAGTCGAGTCGGTGCAAATTGTGCAGTTTATTGCCCAAGGCAAATCATGGTTAAATAGGGCTGAATATCGACAACCGACTAATTCTATATTGGCTAAAATCCCATCTAATTCGGGTAAAACCTACACTAAACAGGTGGGGTCGGAATTACGGTCAGTGTTGCGATCGCTAACCCTGAAGGTCCCCAATTCCCAAGATGAAGCCACCATTCAAGACTTCCTACAAAGCTGTCCAGGGGGGTGGCTACCAATTCCGCTGTATAGTCGCAGTCGTTTATGGGGAAGTTTAAGCCTAGTGATGACTGACCCCGGTTATCAGTGGCAAGAGTCCGACCTGAAACTGATCCATGGTTTTGCCAATCAACTGTCGATCGCCATTTATCAAGCCGAACTCTACCACCAGCTAGAAGAGTCTAACCGCAAACTCCAGCAACTTGACATCATCGACAGTCTCACCGGACTGGTAAGCCGTCATGGGTTTAATGATTATCTCAGTCGCCAATGGCAGCGAATGATGGAGGAACAAGCGCCGCTATCTCTGATTTTATCGCGCGTTGAAGATTGGGAACAATACCGAGAGCAACAGGGTGACAACGCCGCTGATCAATGTTTGCGTAATGTTGCCAAAATCATTAAACATACTGTCACCCACCCTCACGGTTTGGTTGCTCGTTATCAACAGGCAGAATTTGCGGTATTATTGCCTTCTACCAATACTCGATGGGCGGTGCGCCTAGTGGATACTATCCAGGAACAAATTGGACAACTTAGCCAAGTGTCGATTTATTCCCAAAGATTACTCAGTTTTGGGGTCGCCAGTAGCACTCCGGCGATCGGTTCACAGACTCAAACCCTAACTATGGCTGCAGAACAAGCCCTTAATCGGGGTGCTTCTCGATTTTGTCAGTGTCTGCTTTCCCAAAAAGACTAAAAAAAGAGTTGTTGTCTATTAGGCAACAATTATGAAACCCTCCCATGCCTTCTGATTCGATTGACCACATTTCTGGCTTCCGACAACATATCTGGGCGATCGCGCTCGAAGCGCGATCGCCTTTTTTGTCTATCGCTGCAACCCCCATAAAATAGGAATTTATCCGCGATTTTACCATCTATTTGTCAAAGTATTTGTAGCTTTTAAAAATATCTAAACCCGCCTAGACAATATTACAGCTTGTTCACCAGTCGCTTAATACATTGCCCTCACCCTAAATCCCTCTCCCTCTCTGGGAGAGGGACTTTGAGAAGTGATCAGATGATTTATGAACAGGCTGTAATTGTCTGAAGGGAGTCAAAATTAAAATTAAATTATGCTAAGAATTATCACTATATGTAATTATTTGTAAACTCCTAGCCACTTTCCCAAAAATCATCTACCATAGAAAAAATTGGCAACCATCATCTACATGGAATCATGCTTTTTGACATCATCACCGAAAACGGATTAGACCTAGGTATAGCTACTCCTGGGAATGACAGAATTATCATGTCTGAACTTCCCCCAGAACAGCTTTCCTATTTTAGATCCTCACCTTTTCCAGATGCGATCGCTCTGTTGGCGGGAAATGATTATGCAGTGAATGATAATACCGGACGCATTTTCTACGGAAACCAAGGCAATGACACCATTATTGGAGGCGGTGGCAATGATACCCTTTTTGGTGGTAAGGATAATGACTTATTAGAAGCAGGTGGCGGTAATAATCTCCTATTCGGTAATTTGGGTAATGATACCCTAATTGGAGGGTCGGGAAACGATAGTCTTTATGGCGGCGCTGGTAATGATGTGATTATTGGAGGTCCGGGAAATAGCCTGATATCCGGCGATAAAGGCTTGGATACCTTAACAGGAGGGGGAGGCGCTAATCAATTTATCCTAGCTTCATCAACTGCTGACCGGGACCTAATTACTGACTTCCAGCCGGGAGTTGATAAAATCATTGTTCCTAATGGCGCGAGACAATTAGTAGTTCAAGCCTTAGACCCTTTCACCACCGAAATTCTCGAAAATGGTGGCGTATTAGCCACATTAAATAATGTCAGCATTTCATCTATTAGTACCAATGACTTTATCGGTGGCAGAATATCCATTCAAAACACAACCACAGATCATTCTGATGATGGACATAACCAAGTCTTTGAGCAACAGGTGCTACAACTGGTCAACCAAGAACGCGCCCAGGCGGGTTTACAGCCCTTATCTTTGAACCCCCTATTAAACCAAGCCGCACGAAACCATAGCACCAACATGGCGCGGCAAGATTTCTTTAGTCATACTGGGCTTGATGGTTCTAGCCCCAGTGACCGCGCCCGAGCCGTAGGATTTACATCTGGGGTCGGAGAAAATATTGCCGCAGGTCATCGTACACCAGAATCTGTTGTTGAGGGGTGGATGGATAGCCCAGGACACCGCGAGAATATCCTCAATCCCAGTTATACCCAAATTGGTATTGGTCACTACTTCCTCGCCAATGACACTGGAAGTTTTAATTTGAACAACTACTGGACCCAGAAATTTGCCTTTTAGCAGTAGGTTGGGTGAAACTCCGTGAAACCCAACACCGTCAATTGGGTGGAGGTACGCAACCCAACACCGTAGGTTGGGTGAAACTCCGTGAAACCCAACACCGTAGGTTGGGTGGAGGTACGCAACCCAACACCGTAGGTTGGGTGGAGGTACGCAACCCAACACCGTAGGTTGGATGGAGTTACGCAACTCTGAGTGTTAGATTAACCGATAAACAATTGACCCATCACTCTCACGATTATCTATGGTAATTAACTGCTGTTTCATCATTTCTTCTAAGGTTTCGCGAACTTGTTGAGAACTTAAACTGGTTTCTATTACACAATCAGCCAGGGTGACTTCTCTGTTTCTTTTAATAAGTTTTAGCAGCTTAAGTTCAACATTATTGTCTGAGGGAAGATTGGCTGAATTATTCTGCTTTAAACCGCCATTCAGTTTTTTGGCTTGATTAACAGCACGGACATTTTCAATAGTAGCACCCACAACATACAAACCTCTTACTAAGTCAAAAAATTCATCATCATCTTCCAACATGGAGCCAAAAACCATTATCAAAACAACTATTCCAAATCCTTTAAATAAGGCTTTATAACGTCCGGTATAAATATAGCCAATCGGCAGAAAGAAAAAGGTCAATAATCCCGTAGTCCAAGCATTTTTCTTAGCCAATTTGCTAATTCTTTCAGCATCTTGTGAGTCACTCATAATCAATTCCTCAATTTCAGATGATATAGTAGTAGGTTGGGTGAAACTCCGTGAAACCCAACACCGTCAATTGGGTGGAGTAGTAGGTTGGGTGAAACTCCGTGAAACCCAACACCGTCAATTGGGTGGAGTAGTAGGTTGGGTGAAACTCCGTGAAACCCAACACCGTCAATTGGGTGGAGGTACGCAACCCAACACCTCCTCAATTTCAGATGATATGGTTAGGGGGTAGGAAGGGGACTAAGCGATCGCTAAGCGACCACTAAGCGACCACTAAGCGATCGCATATTTTTAACTCTCTCAGGAAATCAAAATGACCTGATCCAAATAGATATAACAGATCCTGAGCGCGGGTCATCGCTACATAAAGTTCCCGACGACCCTCTGCTTTTGAACCCACACCAAACTGCTGCACCCACGGGATAATTACAGCTTTGAACTCTAAACCCAGGGCGGATTTACCCGTAACCACCCTGACACCAGGATGACTAGAACAGTAGTTATTTTTGTGGTCATTTTTATTATCATTAACCCAAAAAACTCCCATGCCAATATGGTCTAGGGTTTCAATTAGATGCTCAAAAGGTTGACGCTCATTTTCTGACTTATAGCGGTAAATAACAGCAATTTCATGAGGTTTATATCCCTCATTTACCAACTTCTTAATAGTGTCAATCACACCATTAATTTCATCCATACGGTTTTGTTTGATATGAAGCTGTGGCATATTACCATGTCTAACTGCTGCCAAGGGTTCTACTACAGGAAAAGCCTCGTCTTCCAGTTCATCATCTTCTGATGAATATAGATCACGAACCATATCCCATGCTAACTGTAATATTTCCTCAGTATTGCGATAGTTTTGGGTAAGTTTTCGCATCCTCCCCTGTGCTTTCACTCCCACAGATTTCCAGGTAAACTTACGTCGGCGATAAATACTCTGGGAACGGTCGGATACAATTACTAAATCGCCATCTTCTGGGTCTTTGAGAGCGGCGGTACAGCATTCAAACCACTTGGGATGGAAAGTATGACCTTCATCTATTAAGATGGCATCCCACCTGTCATCACTGGGCATTTTTTGCAGTGCATTTAACAGCCTAGTACCCATTTCATAGTCGTATATATCTCTGTCTTGAAAATGTTTAGGATTTGGTAGACCTCCTAGGACTGATTTTGCCCAAGCATGGAAGTGCATAACTTGAATGCGTTGGCGATATAAAAGGTTATAGTCTTCTTTGATGAGCGATCGCAAATAAGATGCCAGAGTAATATTATAGCAGAGAATTAAGACTTTGGTATCTGTCCAACCTCCCGCTAAAATTTTGGCGCGGCTGAGAAGAATCAACGTTTTACCACTACCTGCTACTCCCGAAAATAGTCGATGACCGGAATTCAAAGAACGTGCCAATTGTTCCTGGCGATAATCGAGAGTTGTCAGAATAATAGCATCCGGCTTCACCAGTTTACCTGGCGGGACACTGCTAGATTTAGCTGGTTCCTGTCTAACCTGAGCTTCCGGGTGAATTACCCCTCGAATAGTATTAATTTGGTCATCTTCTAAATCAGGAAATTTAAATCGCACCGTAAACATGGCTTCCAGGCGTTTAATCAATGCCCTTTCTCCGATTTCTTGCCATGTCATCAGTTCATCTTTGTAGCAGACCTGTGGCTTTTCTAGTAAGGTATAAATATGATTTTCCCGCGCCTGTGCTTCTGTGATATTAGTCATCACTGCACCGACACCGATAGGACATACCAACTTCCCTTGATAATCTCCATCATCTTCGCACAGGATAGAATAGCCTTTAAGTTTATTAAGGAGAGCATCTAGGTAGCCTTTCGCCTGTCTCAGAGGAGACTGACAATGCTCTAATTGGCCGTCTTGTTCAATATGAAAGAAGTAACTATCTGCTTTGTGGATTTGTTTAACCGACCAACCCTTAACTTCTAGTATCAGTAAACCGAAGCTGGGACTAAGGATAATAAAATCGGGGTAAAATCCGCTGGTAATGGGTTCATAGTAAACAAAGAAGTCGTCAGGTAGTTCATCCCGCAACAAGCGGAACAGCATTTTTTCTCCTTTGCTGGCTTTCGATGGAATTGAATCAGGGATGATTAATGCCATGGTTGATGAGCTAATAGACCAGAATAGCAGCCTTGAGCTTTTGAGTAAATTTGCTTGTCGCCGCACTGATAAACTCAGTATAAAGCAATTCCTACGATTTCACAATGGGTTTACTTAACTTCATGATTGAGTGTTCGTCAGTGTCAGTAATTTAACGGATTAACTACTAACAGCTACCATGGGGAGCCTTTTATCCCCCAGAGAAATGACAGGAGGTTGTTTGGTGAATGTTCTCCGTGAGGCGGTTACATCTGCGATTAAGCAGGAGAATGGGGAGTAAAATTGTAAGTGTCAATTATAAAGAATAGTTTGTTCTCTTGGCGATCGCATCTGAGAGGGAGGGTGGTTAAATAGATAGAATTGACACTCCCCTGATTGGGGTGTGGCACATTCCTCAATAGTGAGGAATGTTAAGCCAAGTTTTCACGGATTAAGAAAGATCGACAATATTTGCCCACTTAGCAAATGACGGGGGAAAGAAATTGACCTCATAGCCTGAATCTTCCCATTCTTTGACCCACAGAGGGATTTTACCCCCATCAGGAGTTGAAGCAAATAGCCGAGCTTTGGTCTCCACGATATAAAATATCTGTTTGAGAGTATCTCCCTTGTCTAAGGCATCACTCAGGACTTCGTCTAACTCCGGGGGGACTCGCTTAACCCTTGTTTTGTCATCTTCGACCCAAACCAGTTTTAAAGATTTGAGGTCGCGCGGACCCAGGTTACTTTTAAAATAAACCCGTTTAAGGGTAGCCACGGGAGCTAAACTTCTTTCTATCCGTCGTATTTGCTGGAGTCTCAGAAAGTGCCATTCTGCTAAACGTAGTCTTTCTTTCGGTGAAATAACTCCTTTACTGGTGGCGTGTTTAAGACCATATCTAGCTTGGGAACATCCGAGGTTAGCCAGCAGATGGATTAACTCTCGTTCTTTGGGTGTGGCTTGTCGCCTCACTAAATTATGGGTCGGTTGCCGTCTTGTTTTAGTATCCATCTCAATTGGTTCTCTGCTGACGATAATAAAATCTGGGTAAAACTATTCAGTTGTCAGTAAGACCGGATTAACTTTGGTGTGTTGAAATCCATATTTCCCATGATGGCGATCGCTCCTAGCTTTTGACAGTGTATCAGTACGGGGGTACGAGATTAATTTTTCAGCCCGAGTCACTTAGCTACCACAGAGAAATAGGATCTTGATTTGGGGGAGTTGGACAGGAACAAAACCAAGCGTGGCGGGGATTTTTCCGGTTAATGGTCTATAAAACAGTTATCCCACTTTCAGAAAAAGCGGGTGATTGCAATAGACCCCTTGAAATCTCCGAAACCGACCTGTAATAATGAATACAGACTCGCAAACCTTGATTGGTCGGTAACACGAATCGGGCTTGTCCGTAGTGTCCGTGAGTTGTCCACTCAGATCCGACTTGATTCCCCTAGTTCAGGGATTGGGACGGATAGGAAATCTACCAAAGTTATCGGAAAGTTCGTCGATCATTAGGGTGTTTTTTTCATCAGGGTGCATTTCCTTTACTCAAAATATCTATCATCATTCTACCTCAGTCTGAGAGGGTTGATCTCATGGTTCGAGGCGATTAGTTTCGATGATCCAATGTTCTCACCGGAATGCTTTTGGCTTCCGGTGCGTTTTTTTGTGTCGATTTGGGTTGCTGGGGGTTTCTTTACAAAATCTTTACAATAGGGGGCTTGACCCCTCATAGCAAAAAGGCTATATTGTGTTATGTAGATGCACCCTGATGGTAGAGAGAGCTGCTCAAGCAGTTCTCTCTTTTTTTTTGTCCCGTTTCCTGGACCGTGAGACAATACTCGTCTGGTAGGCTCAAATCTGGCGGTAAATATGGGAAAGCGAGTTCATCTCTGGGAAAGTTTGGTTAAGCACGATCGCATTAATTTGGTATTACTCCTGGTCTGGTGCGCGATCGCCTTAATTTTGCGTCTGATCAACTTAGACGCTAAACCAATCTGGAGTGATGAATTCGCGACTCTAGCCTTTAGTCTGGGTCATGGTTTCCATAGAGTCCCGTTGGATACAGCGATCGCTCCAGAATTACTGCTGTTTCCCCTACAGTTGGGGGATAATATGGCGATCGCTTCGGTTCCCGAAAGGCTATTTATTGAAAGTAACCATCCCCCCATTTACTTTATGTTGACCCATCTCTGGGTTCACTGGTGGGGAACTCCTGGGGATTTAGTCTCCATTCATATAGCCAGATCCCTTAGTGTTCTGTTTGGGGTCGCTACGGTTCCCGCTATATTTGGCTTGGGGTGGCTATGTTTTAGATCTGTACTCGTCGGACATCTGGCGGCGGGGTTGATGGCCGTTTCACCATTTGGGGTATATTTAGCCCAAGAAGCACGACACTACACTTTGGCAATGTTTTTGGCGATCGCCTCTTTCGCCTGTCTCACCGTTGCTGTTGAACGTCTCAAAGCACAAATCTCCCTCCCGGTCTGGCTAATTTTGGCGACTGTCATAGTTAATAGCCTAGGAATGGCCGTCCATTTCTTTTTTATCTTCCTGCTGATAGCGCAAGGGTTAATCGTTTTCGCATTTTGGATTCAGGATATCCGCTACGATCCTCTACGGTTTCCCAAGCTGAAACTCTGGAAAGGGTTTTATGCGATCGCATTAGGTACAGCTATAGGTGTCTTGGTATGGTTGCCGATTTTTCTGAAAATTTCCACCGGAGATAGCCAGTTAATTGCTTGGACTTCACCGAGTCGGAATCATTTTATTGATCCGATTTTTCGGCTGGTGGCTTGGGTGATTACTATGGTGATTATGTTACCCGTCGAAAAGCAACCTTTGCCGATTATTATAGTTTCTAGTGCCGTCGCTTTGCTAGTTTTATGCCTGTTAGGAAAAGTCTTAATTGATGGTTGGCACTTTGCCAGTCATAGGGAAAGAAAACTAATCAAATTTTGGCTAGGCTTTACTTTGGTGATTATGGCGATATTTATCGCGATCGCTTGGGCGATTGGTTTGGATTTAACCCTAGCAGCGCGATATCAGTTTATCTATTTTCCCGTGGTTTTACTCATCCTAGCCGCCGGGTTAGCTAAAAGTTGGGAGTTGCCCGGAAAATCTCAATGGCGACGATATGCGATCGCTTTTATCGGTTTCATGTCTTTATTGGGTGGGTTGATGGTCGTGTATAACTTAGCTTACCAAAAACCCGATCGCTCCGAACTTGTGGCTGAGGAAATATCCGCTTATTTAAGGTCAGATATTCCCACCTTAATTGCTACAGTTCATAAAAGCCATGAACAAACCGGGGAAATGATGAGCATTGCTGGGGAACTCAAAAATTTAGGGGTCCGGGAAAAATCGCCTTTCTTTCTGCTGGCACATCGCCATAATCGTGATTCTTCCACCGCTACTAATACTTTAGTGACCACCCTTAATCAATGGCCGCAACCCATGAATTTATGGCTGATTAATTTTGCCGCTGAATTTGACCATTCCGGGTCTAATTGTGAGCGAGAATTGGGGATAAAATCTCGGGTTCCTGGTTATTTCTTGCGGATGTATCGCTGTGGGTATAATGAGAGTTTATGAGCGTAAATTTCCACCGTATATATACTGATGATGTCGCGCTTTTGTGGCTATGCTCAATAATCTTCCTAAATCGGGTAATTGTGAATTGGCAATTGTGCTTTAATTTCCCTATCGGGTTTGCATCAGGGTGACAATTACAGATACTATGGTTATTTAATAACATAAGTTACAAAGACATGAAAGCAATTACTCTTCTCGGTTCTACGGGTTCTATCGGTACTCAAACTCTGGATATTGTTGCTCATCACCCCGATAAGTTTAAAATTGTGGGATTAGCCACAGGTAGTAATGTGACTCTCCTGGCGCAACAGGTGCGACAGTTTCGGCCGGAAATTGTCGCTATTTGTGACCAGAAGAAGTTGTGGGAATTGCGGGAGGCGATCGCCGATCTTGACCCCCAACCTATTATAGAAGCGGGAGAGTCTGGTATAGTCGAGGTTGCCCGCTATGGAGACTCCGAAGCTGTCGTGACTGGTATTGTTGGCTGTGCGGGATTATTGCCAACAATTGCAGCCATTCAAGCCGGTAAGGATATCGCCCTGGCTAATAAGGAAACTCTCATCGCCGGGGGACCTGTCGTCAATCCTATGATTGAGAAATATGGCGTTAAATTGTTACCCGCTGACTCCGAACATTCCGCTATTTTTCAGTGTCTGCAAGGGGTTCTGGCTGGGGGTTTACGACGGATTATTCTCACCGCTTCTGGGGGCGCTTTTCGTGATTGGCCTGTGGAAAGGCTAACCGAGGTGACAGTGGCTGATGCAACTACACATCCTAATTGGTCCATGGGGCGTAAAATTACCGTTGATTCCGCTACCATGATGAATAAGGGTCTCGAGGTGATTGAGGCTCATTTTCTCTTTGGTTTGGATTATGATCAAATTGATATTGTCATTCATCCCCAGAGTATTATTCACTCTTTGATTGAGTTGCAGGATACTTCTGTGTTGGCGCAGTTGGGTTGGCCGGATATGCGTTTACCCCTATTATATGCTCTATCTTGGCCTGAAAGAATTTATACAGATTGGGAACAGTTGGATTTGGTCAAAGCTGGTAATTTGACTTTTAAAGCACCAGATAATCAAAAATATCCTTGTATGCAGTTAGCATACGCAGCCGGACGGTCTGGGGGGTCTATGCCAGCCGTGTTAAATGCCGCTAATGAACAGGCGGTGGCTTTGTTTTTAGATGAAAAGATTAGCTTTTTGGATATTCCCAAGGTCATTGAAATGGTCTGCGCGCGCCATGAACAAGATAATTGTCAAAATCCGAGTTTGGATGATATCTTAGCCGCCGACCTATGGGCGCGTCAAGCAGTTATAGAGGCTAGTTCCAGGGTTCATCAAAAAACGGCGATCGCTTTGTAGTTGATTCTATCCCAGAAAAACCCGGTTTCTGTGTCCAGTAGGAACTAGAGAAACCGGGTCTTTTAGCTAATAATGGAGTGTTGCCCTAAGTAGTGACACCAGTTTCCGGTTCTGCTTCAGGGGTTGGGGGTTGGTAGGAATAGTATCCCGCTACTTCCTCATAAACCTTGATGTATTCCCGGGCTGAGTTTTCCCAGCTAAAGTTTTGGTGCATGGCTCGCTGTTGGAGTCGCCGCCAATGGTCTTTATAGCGGAAAGCCTCCGAAGCGCGAACCATAGAGGTAAAGAAGTCCAGAGGTTCGTAGCGGTCAAAACAGTAACCTGTGCCGCCTTCCCCTACTGGGTCGTTATGGGATACCGTATCGACTAAGCCTCCTGTACGCCGCACAATGGGAATACAGCCATAACGCATTGCTAACATTTGGCTAATTCCGCAAGGCTCAAAACGACTGGGCATAATTAAGGCATCCGCACCAGAATAAATCCGCCGTGATAGGGCATCATTAAACAGAATTTGGGTCGTCATTCTCCCCGGATAGCGGGATGCCATTTGCCACATTTGGGTTTCGTAATAGCGATCGCCTGTTCCCAGTAAAATAAATTGGGAATCAGTAAAGGACATAAACTGATCCATAATTTGAATTACTAGATCGAGTCCTTTTTGTTCCACCAGTCGTGTTACCATACCAATCAGGAAGGCACCGGAGTTAACTTCTAGTCCTAACTCTTCCTGAAGGGCAACTTTATTGGTTTTCCGTTTTTCCACGGTATCAGCATTAAAGTTTTCCACGATATAGCGATCGTTTTCCGGGTTATAAGACGACGTATCAATCCCATTAAGAATCCCCGACATTTTGCCACTTATATAGGAGAGCAAACCTTCCATGTTTTCCCCATAGCCAGCCGTTTGAATCTGACTAGCATAAGTGGGAGATACTGTAGTTACCCGGTCAGCAAATTGAACCGCTGCCGCCATGACATTATGACCTTCCATAAACCAAGGACACCAGGTAATCCGTTCCAAAAACCAGCGCCAAGGTCCTTGATAAGCTAAATTATGAATGGTAAAGATAGTACCTATATCAGGGGTTTCTTTCATCCATACGGGAATCATCCCGGTATGCCAATCATGACAGTGAACAATTTGGGGTTTCCAGTAATTCCAACAAAATTCAGCAGCCCCATTCGCAAATAGGGTGAACCGCCAATCCTCATCTTCTCCATAGTAAATCCGACGAGGCATAAACGAAGGATGTCCAAATAAATATAATGGAACATCAGTTTTGGGAAATGTCGTCTCAAAAACCGCAAATTTTTGATACATGGCGGTTCCCCACCATATAGGTTCCTTGGGTATTTTGATTTTGTCTGGTAAAAAGCCATAGTAGGGCATAAATACCCGGACATCATGGCCCATTGCCCGCAAGACCTGGGGCAAAGCACCCACGACATCCCCCATACCCCCGACTTTGGCCAGGGGTGCCGCTTCCGCCGCTACAAATAAAATTCGCATAATTGTATTTTGCGTTCCCTTAGATCGAGATGCGTAACGTGATCATACCGGAGGCCGTTGCAATATTTTTACATTTTTCCGAAAGTACCTAGAATGATCCCACCGGTCAGCCTAGAGCAAGAAGTGATCAACGTTCACACATGAATGCTCCGCCACCTGCGTTCCGCGAGGTGGGGGTGGGGACAAGGATTTATCCCTCGTGACAGGTGGCATTCTCACCGTGTTGCGGGAACTTTTGCCCGCATACACCCCTAAGTCGTTTCCGCTTCGGGCTAATGAATAGTTTTGCCCTGAGTCTGACGTTGATTAACCGACTACAGAGGACTTATAGGCCG
Organism: Limnospira sp.; assembly: GCF_051859755.1. NCBI lineage: Bacteria > Bacillati > Cyanobacteriota > Cyanophyceae > Oscillatoriales > Sirenicapillariaceae > Limnospira > Limnospira sp. The sequence continues at coordinate 924 of NZ_JBIMLI010000066.1, read as the reverse complement.
CTTTACCTTTCTCAACCAATCGTGTCTCTGGGGAGTTCGGGTTCTATGCCCGCCCATTACCGTGCCAGTTGATTAGGGGTCGAGAGTGAAGTCACCTTCACCCCCTCCCATTCAGAACCGTGCATGAAAGTTTCCCTTCACACGGCTCCTAGTTTGATTGCTCCATTGTTATTGTTAAGGACACAGCATCGGCTTCATCTAGTGCCGTTTTATCATCATGACAGTGGCGGTGCAATAGTTGAAGATTCTTGTACTCCTCTTTACCACCTTGGCTTCGAGGTACTATGTGGTCTACTTCAACTAAATCTGATGGGGTAAAGTATTGCCCACACCAGGCGCACCTACCTTTTTGCTTTTTAAGTAGTTTTGCTACCCTTGTTGGTGTATCGATTGCCTGACCTTTCCTGGTTGCCCAATAAGTCCAATTTCCGTCGTATGGTGTTGCATCCGGGCGCACTAGGGTATGTCTGACAATTGGCGTCCAGCTATGCTTGTGGAGATGTAACCCATCTTTGGTTTGGAACATCCAACTTTCTTGTCTTTCTTTCCCATTACTGAGTTTAACTTTTCCAGGTCTGAAATAATTACTCAGTTTTTCGTAGTTTGCCTTTCCGCATCTTGAGACTGTCCATGCCCTTAACATTTGCCAAATTATGTGGTCTAGCTTAGAGAAGGTTTCTATTGAAACGACCCCTGAATAGTAATTTGACCATCCCCGTATTATCGGATTTAGCTTGCTAATCAAGGCTGATTGGGGTGCTGTCTTATGTTGTTTTATTACACCCTTAATCACTTCTATCTGGGCTTTACAGCCTTTACACAAAACACACAGTACGGTATAATGTATGGCTATTGTATAAGTTATCACAACCAACTACCATGAGCCGTTACTCTTTAGATTTTCGGAAAAAGATAGTAGAAGCC
>NZ_JBIMLI010000065.1:0-25709 GCF_051859755.1 Limnospira sp. | reverse complement strand
CTGTTACCTTAACGGGTAATAGTGCTATCGTCGCATTGTCCGGGAACAACCGGAAAAATGTCGCGTAAATGTATCAGTTTCCCCTTCCCCAGTGGAGGGTTACTTAGAAACTGGGTTTCTTTTGTCCCCACCCCTGACCCCTCTCCCCAAGAAAGATAGGGGTTTTAAGTGTCTACCTGTCATTATTCCCTAATCTGAGGAAAGTTAAAGTTGCAATTAAGGATGTTGTCCTGTTTCATGCAGGACTTAATCTGGTATGATGATATGGGGATAAATTCACCATCTAAGACAAAATCATCGGCATTCATTACCACCCCCAAAATTTCCTGAGTTTCCCGCAGACGGATGACTGTATCGTTGGCAAATCCATCATTGTTAAAATCAATGAGTAATTGATAATCTAAGTCCTCTTCTGTTAAGCCACCAGTCAAACCAATTTTATCCCCATGAAACCAATCAAAATCAGTGATAACCGGTGCTTCATTGATATTATGAGTGGCATTTTCGACGCTAATAATAAAGACATTTTGGGGATTTGCTCTAATGTAATCTGCCCAGGCTGGCTTAGAAGCCATTAAACTCAAGGGAGGTAAAACAGTTAGCAGGGCTAGGCTGACTAATTGTGAGATAAGCATCACTCGAATTTGACTCTACAATTAGAATCTACGAGGGTGATTATGTGATTTCTGAATCCTAGGTGATACTATCCCAACTTAGACAGGATTAATAAGATTGGCGGTCTCCTAGAAGTGAAGCCCTAGAATCCTTATTCAGCTAGAGTTACAGGAGATAAAAGACTGATTTTTTTATAGGGATGTAAGAGTAGACGGTTAATAAACTGGTTGATGACATTTGGGTTTTCTCTCATCCGAGCGCATAATGGTCGATGAGAACCTTTGTCGAATTTTGGCGGCTGGGGTTTCACTGGTGATTTGGTGCTACCTAGTGGGCTATGGAAAAGCCATGATAAAGGAAATCCCATGTTTATTGATATGTCCTGAATCAAGAACTGATAGGATGAAACAGATAGACGGTTGCTGAACATCTTGGCTATAGCAGCCTGGAAGTTATGCGATTTTTGGGGTTAGCAAACTTTGACACATTTATCCAGCCTATAATTCAGGGGAGAAATACCATCATGAATACAACCCGCTTATCTCGTAATTCTATCAACCCCTGGGGGGCGATCGCTGCTTTATCCTTGGGTTTGGGGTTTATCAGTCTTCCTTTTGTCCCTCCGGTGGTCGCCCAGGAACAAATGGCGAGAACATTAACGGTCAGTGGTGAAGGTATCGTGACTATTCCCACGACGTTAACTCAGGTACAGCTTGGGGTGGAAGTTCAAGGGAGAACAGCCCAAGAGGTTCAGCAAGAAGCGGCTAGACGTACATCAGCGGTGGTAGAATTACTGCGATCGCGCAATGTTGAAAAGTTGGAAACGGCGGGAATTCGCCTCAACCCCAACTATAACCATCGCAATAACCAACGAGAGTTAATCGGCTATAGCGCGACCAATAGCGTGACGTTTCGCCTCAAAACGGAGGAGGTTGGGAACTTACTTGATCAGGCGGTAAATGCTGGCGCTACTCGCATTGATGGTATTAGTTTTGTGGCTGCTGATGCTGATCTGACTGCCGCCCACAAACAAGCCCTACAGTTGGCGACTCAACAAGCCCAGCAACAGGCTGATACTGTGTTAGATACCTTGAACTTGAACCGCCGGGAAATTGTCAATATTCAGATCAATCATATCAGCAGCCCTGTTCCTAGACCGATGATGCGATCGGACGCTTTAGCCAGCGCCCCAGAGGCTTCAACCCCTGTTATTGGAGGGGAACAAGAGGTTAGGGCTTCGGTGACATTACAAATTCGATATTAAATTAATTCTCATACTATTAGGGGTGAATTTGTTTTAAAATCATTCGCAGGCGATCGTAATCATCTTTGAGCAGGACACTAATAGACCGTCCGGCTTCAATTAACCAACTGCGATCGCAATTTCGCTTATGATATATTTCCCGGATAGTTGCTGCCACTAAAGAGTCTACCGGGGCATTCATCACTTGTAGTAAGCTGGCTAAAAAATCCAGGCTTTCGCTAAAATAAACTATGTCCTCCGACTCACACCGATACACAGCTTGATGAATTTGGGGAGGTCGGGGGGGGATATATTGGTAAATCTGTCCCCGTTGTGGTGTGGAACCATTTAGCCCCCCGGAGGTTTTCTCAAAGCCGACAATAGCAGCCTTAAATTCTGTTTTCAACATGGCGAAAATTTGGGGCTGCTGTTCCCGCAATTCTTCCAGGGATAAGCCTAAAGCCCTGGCTCTATGTACGGAGTCAATGGGGCTGGTGGTGGCGTGGTAAACTACGCCATAGACGCGATTATTGGACTCCTCATCAATTGCTGTTACCCAACTACCAAAGGGGGGCATTACTGGAAAACTGAGGTCTTCTGGTTCTAAACACTGGGCTAAAAATTCGGAGGTTGATGTTTCTATCACCTCGGCAAAGTGGTTATGGTGACGGTTGTTGATCTCAAACTGAGGAAAGGGAAGACGCATATTTAATAATTAATAATTAATAATTAATAATTAATAATTGGTTAGAAACCCGGTTTCTCAAAGAAACCGGGTCTCTTGAACTGTGGGGGAGAAACTCGGCTATAGAGAGGATAATGGCGCATCATTCACGAATATATCCACAAAATATCTCTTTTGTCAATAGGGTGACAATGGGACATGGCTGGGGACACTAAAACTCGTGCATCGACATTATGAATAATTAATCATTAATAATTAATAATTAATAATTGGTTAGAAACCGGGTTTCTTGAACTTTGGGGGAGAGAGGGCGGGTTTGGTAATAATGTGACTAACTGCGGAGGCGCGCCCCTACGTTGGTACCGCACCCGTCAACACTGCTGGCTTATGGATTATTAACCGCAGCCAAGGACTAAATGGGGTTCTGCTATTTGATTTTCTTTGGTGGCTAAATCTATACAGGGGACTACTTGTGCGAGGTTTGGCTTTACGCGATCGCCTCGATAAATCTCAAGTTTCGCTTCGGTAACTGCTTCAAAAAGTAAGCGTTCTCCGGGAAAGAGAATGTGTTCAAAGTACCATCCGGGGATATTAGAAATTCGGATAATTTCTAATTTAGTGGTGGCATTTTGATAGTAGCACAAAATGATGTCGGAATAGGTTGGGGGTATGGCATCAAAAATTGGGGACATTGGATAAACCTGGTGTAATTCAGAGACGAATAGGCGAGCTACGATTAGGCTAGGTGGTAAGTGTTAAGATATTGTGAATTTTCCCATAATTGATAAAATTGATCAAGGCAGTTTTAGATGTGAGGCAGTGGTTAAGGGGTCTAGCGGATGGGTACTAGAATGTAAAGGTAGTTCTGATCGTGCCAATTACGAGGTCTTGATGTCGATCGCTTTGATTAGGATTAGTAATCAAAATGATACCTGGAGTAATGGAAAGATAATCATTTAACTGATAACGATAAAACCCCTCCAAATGCCAGGATGAGTCAGTGGGAAGGGTACGCCCCAACCTTCCTGAAGCATCAAGATTAGCCAGATATGGTTCCCGACCAATGATCACGCCGCCTAAACTGCCTTCATGGAATAAATCAGGTAATGCCACAGTGATAGCATAGTTCCAAATTTGCCCATCAGCGACACCACGAGCCCTAGCGGCGGTATATCCTCCCCAACCTCCGAGGATAACTTGAGGGTGAACACGCCAAGATAATTGTAGGCCATAAGAATGACTAGAAACGCCTGTGGCGACCCCTAGGGGGTTAAGTCCGTTGGTTAATCCCAGCAGGGAATTAGCTATGCCAGTACCAGTGTAGCCGTTAAAGGCATTGCGGTTAACTTCTCCGGTGGTGCGATTAAAAACGGGGCCATTGTTCTGACCATTATCAAAGCCAAAGTTTCCGGGGGTAAAGTAACTATGGTTATAAGTTAGGGCAAATTGTAGGTTATCTGTGGGGGTAACAGTCAATTGTGCCAGAATGGAAAAATCGCCGTTAAATAAGCCTTGTGATGGTTGTGAATTGGTGGCGGTGGGGGTGAGATATCCGACAGATAGGGATGTGGGACCGAAGATGCTGGTTAAACTGTGATCGCGAAATTCATAATTGATACCAATTCCAGCGCCTCCCCCGAGTCGGTAGATGGGGTTACGTTGACCAAAGGCGCTTAAACTGCCTTTTCCGCCGTCGTAGTCATCAATATAGGGGTTGAGGGTAGGAACAAAATCATCCCAGGTAACTCCTTTGGCGGCGAGGATGAAATAAAGACGATCGCTGACGGGAAATTGATAGAATAGGCGTTCTAGCTGAACTTGATTTTCTGTATCACCGACAATGTTAAAGGTTTGGGTTCCCTCCCCGATAACTCCTCGGTTAAAGCTGGAGGCGTTACCACTTTGTAGGCGGGTCAATAACAAATCTCGTCCGGTAAAACTGGTGTTAAAGTCGAGACGAATGCGATTTTGGAATACGGTTTGATCGGTTCCGGTGTCTTCTCCAAAAGCATCAGTTAGGGCGAAAATTGCCTCCCCTCGCAGTTGAGTAGTGAGGGAAAACTGATTATTCTCGATTTGGTCGAGACGGGTATCTATGCGGCGAATGTCCTGTCGTAATAGGCTTAATTCGGCGGCAAATTCTTCCTGGAGACGTTTAACGGCGAGTAATTCTCCTTGGGTCATACGATCGCTAGTTTCGGCGGCGATGATTTCTGAAATGCGATCGAGACAAGTATTGACTCCGGCCGCAAATTCATAGCGACTTAAGGCCCTATTTCCGCGAAAGGTTCCGTCGGGATAACCTGCTATACAGCCAAATCTTTCTACTAGAGATTGTAAGGCTTGAAAAGCCCAGTCTGTGGGTTGAACGTCGCTAAGTTGGGAAACGGAGGTAACTTGAGATTGTTGGGGCTTTTTTTTGCCTTCCTGGCTGTAACGTTGGAGTTGTTCCCAGGTGTCTGAGGTGGGGAGGTCTGGGTTGGCGATCGCTGTTGATGGTAATATTGTCGCCATGATCTGGAGAACCATCATAGAAAACCACAGGTGTTTAAAACTGTTGCCGTTCATGATTAAGTCAGATTAAGTTTTCGGGCAGGTTAAATTAGGGCAGATATTTTTGAACGACGACCCAACCGCTGAGGGAGACGATCGCAAAACTAAAGAATAGAATAACATTGATGGTAATGTGAAGCGATCGCGCCCAAGATTTTTCTGGGTTAATTTGGTGGGCACTCCAGGCCGAAAGCAAGACTAAAGCCACGACGGTCAAACCAGCCGGAAGATGTACAGAGTGTCCTAGGTTCCCATAGTGACCAATAGTTCCGATGATGCCCACAGCTAACAATAATAGAACTAAAACCACCATAATCATGCCGATCGCATAATGAAGGGGTCGCAACCACAGAGGACGGGAAGCGTTTTGCTGGCTACAGGTGAACATCCAACCCCCTGTCATTGCTAAGATCAGATAAGCGGTGATGGAAAGACCCATAGACCAGGCGGCGATTTTCCATAACCACAAAAAGGAAGGCAGATCCATAGTTATCGTTTCCCTAAAATTCACAAAGACGGCGATCGCTTTTTTCTAACTTCTTGTTGGTGCGTAAATAATCCCCTATCCAACCACAGGCATATTCTAGGGGATTGAGACCTAAAATCTTGTCAATTTGCCATAATGTGATAGTGCCATTACCCCCCCCATTAGCCAGAATTTGGTCATCGGGGCTAAATTCTACGGTTCTGACCATGCCACAGTTTCCCCCCAAATGAACTAAGCTATCACCATAGCGACTCCAGACCCTGACGGTTTGATCGTCACTAGCAGAAGCCAGGTATTGTCCATTATTGCTAAAGGCTACTTGAACCACTGTACCCTGATGACCGGATAGGGTCTGGTAAAGGTTATAGGTTTGTGTGGTGGGGTTCCACAGCCATAATTTGACGGTGCGATCGCGACTTCCAGAGGCGATCAGATCACCATCAGGGCTAAACAACACAGACCAGACCCCATCTTGATGGCTATTTAACCGAGAATGGTATCTACCATCTAAACCCCAGAGTTTGACGCTATTATCATGGGAACTAGACACCATCATCTCACCATCGGAACGAATATCAACCCCCCAAACCGCCCCGATATGTCCCCTAAAAACCTGGACAATATCGCCATATTCGTCCCACATTTTTAGGGTATTATCCCAACTCGCTGTCACCAGTTTCTGGCTATCTGGGGTAAATTGCAGCCCCCAAACACTGGCTTGATGGTCGGTGAGGGTACGGTGGACTGAATTTGATGCCAAGTTCCATAGTTTCACACTACCATCATGGGAACTGGAGGCTAACCATTTACCATTAGGACTAAAGGCGAGTTGGTTGACTCTGGTGATATGACCTGTCAAGGTGGCTAGGGGGTTTCCCATGAAGTCCCATAACTTGATGGTTTGGTCACTAGAAGCAGAAGCCATGACCCCAGAGGTGGCATTAAACACAATATCCCAAATTTCTCCCTCATGAGCCTGAAAGTTGGTCATCAGGGGATGATCGATTTTCCACAGTCGTAAAGTCCGATCCCAAGACCCAGAAACTAGGGTTTGGCTATCGGGACTAAAGGAGACAGCATCAACTTCGCCTTCGTGACCGCGAAATACTTCCCGGGGATAGTAAAGTTGATCTATGGGACTTTTTTTCCACAATCGCACGGTTTGGTCACGACTCCCAGAGGCGATCAATTTGCCGTCGGGACTAAAGGCAATATCCCAAACTTCATCATCATGGCTTTCGATGCTTTGCCGGATTTCTCCCTGGGTATTGGTGATTTTTATGGTGCGATCGCGACTAGCTGAAACTAAGTGATCAGAGTCGGGACTAAAGGCGATCGCCATCACTTCTCTTTGATGATTTGGCAGGCTTTTTAACAGGGAACCATCGGAGTTAAAAAGTTCGATAATTCCTGATTCTCCACCAAGGGCGATCATTTCACCATTAGGACTATAGGCGATCGCCCGCCGTGGGATTCCATCATTGCTAAGGGTGGTGAGTAATTCTCCGTTGATTTTCCACAGTTTGGCACTACCATCAAGACTAACTGAGGCGATCAATTCACCATCAAAACTAAAGACGACGGACATCACGGGTTGTTGATGTGCATTCCAGGAATATTCGAGGGTGGGGGGAGTTTGCTTAACATTCCAAACTTGCACATTTCCATCCCGGACACCAACCGCTATTAGGTGATTATCCGGGCTGAAATTAATGGCGATCGTTTCATCTTCAAAGCTGCTTATATTAGCCAAAAGTTCACCATCTGGCTGCCACAGTTTCACCGTTTTATCCTGACCCACAGAAGCAATTAATCTGCCATCAGGACTGAAACTAATATTATAAATGGAACCCCTATGTCCTGAAAAGCGGTTAAACTCTTGAATACTATAAGCCGTTTGTGATAGCACAGACTCAACTTTTGCCTGGATTTCTGCATTAGACCACCACAGCTTATTCAGAGATTTTTTGGCTTTAATTGCTTGTAAAAGTGCCTCTAAAGGACGGTTGAGGGCGAGGAAGGCTTCCGAGGATTGCGTGAGGGCTTGAATTTCGCTAAGTTTCGCTTGTCGATATTGCCAAAATGTCGCCAAACCTAGAATTAATGTAATCGCAAAACCTGCACTAACTGCCCCTAACAGTAATCTTTGCAGTCGGGATGTTTTCTGCTGGGATACCAGTTGCAATTCGATGGTTTTGGCGCGCTCGGCTTCTAGGGCTTTTTTGATTTCTAAAGCATCTAATTCTGTGGAAGCTGACAAAAATTGGTAGTCGTCATCACTGAGGCTTTTATGATGAGACCAATGTTGGGCTTCCTGTAAAGCCTGACCTCTTAATAAACGAGAAACATCGGTTTTTCCTGATTTTATCCAGGCTTCAAATGCTTGAGAATACGGCCTTAACACCATTAATTGCTCTCGCACCCATTCACGATTAAAGATAGCTTGATATATGCGGTTTTTGACTCGGATATTGCCCTGTTCTTCTAGGACTAATCCTGATAACAATAGTTCTATTTGTTCTCGACTATCATCAGCCTTGATATGATGATTATCTAATACCTGTTGATAGATACTCAGTAAGCGTCCGACAAATCGCTGATTATAGAGGATACGATTACGAATAGTTCGCAGATGTTCCGGTTCGTCTTGAGATTCCCAACGGTCGATAATGTACCGATAGACAATAGACTCGACCCAAAATCCCTCTAATCCTTTTAAGATGTCCTGGGCTTCGTTTTGGGGGACTATATTCATCATTAATTTACATATTTTTTGGGTGAGAAATGGTTGTCCGTCTGTCCATTTGATAATTTCTCTAATTAGGGTTTTTCCACAACCAAATTTAGCCTCTAAACCTTCGGCTAAAGGTTCGGCTTCTTCTGGGGTAAATCCTGACAGTTTTATGGCTGTACCAATATTAAAAGGGGTGCGAGTGCGATCGCGAATTAAATCCCCCGGAGTTGCTACTCCTAACAACGCAAATGTCAGGCGATTATATTCGGGGTTAGTCGCCCTTTGATTATAGCAAAAGCGAATAAATGCAAAGAAATCATCGGTGGGAAAATTCAGGCTTAATAAATTGTCGATTTCATCAATAAAAATCACTATTTTTTGACAGGAAATATTTGCTAAAACTCCCTGGTCAATAAACTGTTCTAGGCGCTGAACTAACGATAAATCATCATGGTCTTTCCACCATTGTTTATAATCAAATTGATTTCTTAATTTCAAACTCAGCCACAGGTTGACAATAACTCCCTTATACCATTGTTGAGGGTTGATAATTTCCCCCCCTACTTGAGTCATATCTAAGCTGATACAGATAATTTCATCTTGTTGTAAGCGGTGCATAGTCCGCACCATTAAAGATGATTTACCCATCTGGCGCGCATTAAAAATATAACAAAATTCCCCCCCTTTTAAAGCCTGATAAAGTTGATAATCTGAATCTCGCTCTACATAACTAATATGATGTGTGGGTAAACTTCCACCAACTTGATAAATAGATGTATTCATACTACAAAGCCAGGGAGAACCTGGAAAGTCTGGTGATCGGGAATGGTGACTAAAGGGTGATAGTTAGATCCTTAGCAGTTATGCGATCGCGTCCTTGATTTTTGGATTGATATAGTGCTTCATCAGCCGCTTGCATTAAGTAAAAGTGGTTGATGTGGGTTTGGGGAATTATACTAGCTACTCCCATACTCAGGGTAATAATTTTATCCGCACATAAGGAATTTTTATGCACTATATTCAAGAGTTTAATATTTTGGCCAATGGTTTTGGCTAAATTTACAGCCAGCGTTGAGGTGGTTTCTGGTAAAATAATCGCTAATTCTTCCCCCCCATAACGCGCTACTATATCCGTGGAACGATGAAGACTAGATTGGAGAACTTTCGCGACTTTTTGCAAGCACTTATCCCCCGCAATATGTCCATAAGTATCATTATACAGCTTAAAGCAGTCAATATCACACAAAATTATCGAAATAACTTCCCCTGTATAACTATGTTTTTGCCATTGTTTTTCTAAATAGGAAAACAGAAAACGACGATTGGAGACTTGGGTTAAATCATCTATATTGGCGAGTTTCTCAAGTTCCTGATTCATGGCTTCTAATTGATGCAGGCGAGAATATTCATTAAATATTCCCTGTTCATACAAGTATTTAAAATACTGGCGATAGAGTTGACAACTGGCGATCGCTTGATTTCCTTCTAGCCTGACTAACCCCAAACTCTCCAATTTATAAGCTGCAATGGGTTCGACTATTATCCCGTCATTAGACATCACAATCAACTGTAAAATTTGTAATAGTTCTGCTTGGTCTTTAAGAATCGCTAATTGTTCGCACAAATGTTGATGATAAATCCCCCCTTGAGTATAGGCTTCGCTGATAATTTTTTGGAGGCGATCGCTTATGCTTTTTTTATCATTATCTGGGGTGACTACCAGATGATATAAAGCTAACCTAACTAAGTAGGGATGACCTCCCACCATATCCATTAATGACGTGACTAAATTGCCATCAGTATCCTCTATCCCATGACGTTTAGCTAAATCTTTCACCTGTTCTTGTGTGAAAAATGGCAGTCGGATCGGGAGTCCTACATTAAAGGGAGATTGATTTAATTTTAGGGGAATATAAACCTCCGTTGAATGTACCATAACTAATCGCAATTTTTGCATTTCTTCCGATTGCTTGGCTTCCTCATGCCAGGAGCGCAACATCGGCAAAAACTCCCCCGCCACTTGGGGATACTCAAACAGATAGTTAACTTCATTAATGGTTATAATCAGAGGTGAGTCGATTAAATTTAGCAAGTATTTTAGATAAATTGTACAGCTAACTTTACTGCCGATATCTTCATCCCAATAGTCATCTAACCTAGATGGTAAATTTAGGAAATGACCGACATTAGCACAAAACCACCGCAAAAAACGTTTCAGATCTGATAAAATTGAGGCTTCAGTTTGTCTTAAATCTAAGTTGACTATATAATAATTATTCTGTTTACCATAAGACAAGATTCTTTGCAACAGAGAACTTTTACCCATTTTCCTAGGCGCACGAATACGGATCACACTTCCCGGTTTCTGTATTTCTCGGTAGGCTAGTTCTTCAATAGACGGGTGATCAATATAAAAGGGTGAATTCAGGGGTACAGGATCATTAGGGTACTCAAATTCCATATCTAAAATAGGTAAGGCTTTGCCGTTCATAGTAATTATCATAATATATACTAAGGTGTTGATCATGTATAAACAGTTTGACCCCCAAAATCTGGGTGACATCAGAAACCATATATTGGTATAAATACTGGTACAATGGTAATTATCCATAACTCTGGGGTGAATTGGGGTTCGCAGATCTTTCCTGTCAACTATTACTCAAGAGAAGCTGAGAATGTTATGAACTACGGATCCTTTAATATTCTCCTGGTAACAAATGATCCTGTTTACGAAGGCCAACTCCGACAGTTGCTAAAATTTATGCGATCGCTTTCTGTTAAATTAGAGCGATACTCCCCCGCCTTGGAGTCCTTAGAGTATAATTTCCCTGAATATCATCTTTATATTATCGATTATACTACATATTCCCTCCCAGATTGGATTCATCGGGTACTACCTATCCCAGTTATTGCCTTAGTTGACAACTCAGAGGCGGGTCTAGCTGCTTTGAATATGGGTGCTACAGATTATCTGCCCAAAAATCGACTTATTCTTGAGGAAATAGAGCGATCGCTAAGATTAAGTTTAGCTTTAGGTAAAGCCCATAATCCCCCAATTGACTGCTCCGCAGAAAATTGTAATATTACCCATTTATATCACAACCCAAAATTCATAAAAACCATAATTAATAGTTTTCCAAAATTGATATATATTTATGATGTCAAAAGCTTGAAAAATATTTATGTAAATCAACAATTAATTAAGATACTTGGTTTGACACCAGAAGATTTACACAATTTGGGCGATCGCTTTTATTGGGAGCAGATCCACCCCGATGATTTACCTATATTAGAAACCATATTAGAGCAAGTTTCAGCCTTATCAGAGGGTGAAGTTTTAGATATTGAATACCGCCTACGCCATAAAAATGGCTCCTATCGCTGGCTGCGATCGCAAGAAGTGCCATTTACCAAAGATGCCAATGGTCTGGCTGTACAAGTCTTAGGAACCGCCCAAGATATTACTTCCCACAAACTCATAGAATCCCAACTGCAAGAAAGCGAAGCTCGTTTACAAATAATTTTTAATAGTATTTCTGACAGTATTTTAATGGTAGATTGCCAAGGGATAATTCATGCGGTTAATCCCGCCGGATTAAATTTATTTGGGCGCACTTCAGAAGAGTTAATTAACCACCATTTGGGATTACCAATAACCGTGGGAAATGTAGCAGAATTAGGAATTATTAACCCCAAACGGGGACTGGTCATGGTAGAAATGACTGTGGCTGAAACTGAGTGGTTACAACGACCGTTTTATGTAGTTTGTTTTCGGGATATTACAGAGCGATGTAAAACCCAAGAAGCTCTACAGGAAAGTGAAGAGAGATTTAGCCAAGTAGTTAATCATATTCAAGATGTTTTCTGGCTGACCAGTCCTAGGGGAGACAAGTTGTTTTATATCAGTCCAGCCTACGAAAAAATTTGGGGTCGTAGTTGTCAGAGTGTTTATGATGATCCTGGCTCCTGGTTAGAAGCAGTACATCCTGATGATTTACAGTCGGTAATCGTCAATTTTTCCGACCAAGAATATGCTCAATCTAGCTTTATAGAATATCGCATATTTAGACCTAATGGTGATGTTTTGTGGATTTGCGATCGGGCTTTCCCTATTAAGAATGAGCGCGGTGATGTGGTTAGAGTTGCTCGCATTGCTGAAGATATTACTAACCGGAAAAAAACCGAAGAACACCTACGCCAACAGGCGGAAAGAGAGCATCTTCTTTATCAACTAACCCTCCATATTAGTCAATCTCTCAATCTTGATGATATTCTGCAAAATACAGTTAATGAGTTGCGTCACTTACTTAACTTAGATCGGGTGTTGATTCTCCGCTGTCATGACCAAAACTTAGCCACTGTTACCCATGAATCAATTGTGCCAGGAATTGAGACAATTCGGGGCTGTAAATATCAGGATTATTTGTATAATCATGGTCAACAAGATAGCCAAAAAGAACCATTAATTATCTATGATGATGATGCTAATCTTAGAGCCTTTTATCCGCAGCATTATTCCTTTAATCTGCAAGCAAAATCTCGGATTTCTGTACCAATTTATCAGGGAGATAATTTATGGGGTCTGTTAATTGTCCATCATGTAGCACGTCTGCGAAACTGGGCAAATTGGGAAATTCAGCTTCTTAAACAATTGGCAACCCAATTGGCGATCGCTATTTACCAAGCCGAACTTTATCATCAGTTACAAGTAGAATTAAATGACCGAACTCAAGCCGAGGAAGCCTTGCGAGAAAGCCTAGTCAGGGAAATGGCAATTACCCAACTCATTCAACAGATTAGTCAAACCTTAGAACTAGATCGGATTTTTGACAATACTACCAAAGATGTACAACAAATTTTACAATGTGATAGCGTCGTGATTCATCAATTCAATAACCCTGACAATTACTACCACCATTTATTATTACCAGATTTGCGAATTATATCCGCGAAAAAGAACCAAGAAACTCCCCATATTAAACTGGTAGTAAAGCATCTTAGATCCGGTCAAGTGGTCATGGCTGATAGTCACCAAGATAGCAGCATTTCAGCCAGTCAGATTAAACTATTAAAAACTCTCAATATTCACGCATATTTAGGAGTTCCTGTCTATGTAGGCGACACCCTATGGGGTATGTTAGCCACTTACCAAAAACAACCCCGTAAATGGCTCCACCATGAAGTAAAATTACTCACCCAAATTGCTCGACAGTTAGGAGTTGCTATCTACCAAGCCGAACTATTTACCCAACTTCAACAAGCCAAAGAAGCCGCCGACACCGCCAACCGCGCCAAAAGCGAATTTTTAGCTAATATGAGTCATGAACTGCGTACTCCTCTCAATGCTATTCTGGGTTTTACCCAACTTTTGGGGCAAAATTCTGGTCTGACTTCCCAACAACAAGACTATCTACAAATTATCCAACAATCAGGAAAATATCTATTATCCCTAATTAATGAAGTCCTGGATTTATCCAAAATAGAAGCGGGAACAGTAACCTTAAATCCCACCAATTTTAACCTGAGAACTTTGCTAGAACGGATTAATACCATGCTCCAAATTAAGGCAAGTTCTAAGAATTTAGTTCTGGATATACAGTTAGATCAAGATATTCCGGATTATGTCAAAACTGATGAATCAAAACTTCGGCAAGTTTTGGTCAATTTACTAGATAATGCTATCAAGTTTACCGATGCTGGTTATGTCACCCTGCGCGGATCATTTGTTAGCTCTGTTAGCCAACTTTATTTTGAGGTAGAAGATACCGGACCTGGTATTACTCCCGACGAACAAGAACGCTTATTTCAACCATTTGTACAAACCGATGTGGGTCGCAGACATCAACAAGGTACTGGTCTGGGTTTAGCAATTTCTCAGCAATATGTTAATTTAATGGGGGGCAAAATTACCATTGTTAGTGTGGTAGATGGTGGGGCAAAATTTATGTTTAATCTCCCCGTTGAAGTGATTAACTCCGAAAATATTGACCTCGAATATCTCCCAGAAGAAGAATTAACTATCGATGATATTAGCTGCATTAATCTCGCTCCTAATCAACCAAATTATCGGATTTTATTGGTAGAAGATAATTTTAACCATCGCCAACTATTAGTTAATATTTTAACTCCCTTGGGTTTTCAAATACAAGAAGCAGAAAATGGTCAACAGGCTTTGGATTTATGGCAACTGTGGTATCCACACCTAATTTTAATGGATATGAGAATGCCAGTGATGGACGGTTATCAAGCTACCCAACAGATTAGACAAACTCCACAGGGTCAGTCTACCATCATTATTGCCATTACCGCTCATGCTTTTGAGTCAGAGCGATCGTCAATTCTGGCGACAGGCTGTAATGACTTAATTCATAAACCTTTTAATATTAAAACCCTTCTTGATTGCATTAGTGTCAATCTTGGGGTAAACTATATTTATGCAAAATCTATCTCTAACTCTCGTTCCTCAACTCAGTTAGGGCCTCCTCGCTTAACTACAAAGGATATTGCTATTTTAGACCATCAATGGATTCAACAGTTCTATCGAGCAGCTATGGCAGCTAGGGAGTCTCAACTTAGGGATTTAATTGCTGAAATTCCTCCAGATAATACGGTAATTATTCAAGCTTTAACTTGGTATGTTAATCATCTTTACTTTGACCAAATTATTGATTTAATGGAGCCATATACCCATGAATAATGTAGCAGTTAATCAAAATAAAGGAGATATTTTAATTGTCGATGATAAACCCGAAAATTTACAGTTTTTATTTACCATGTTAACTGAAAATGGTTATGATGTTCGGCGGGTTATTAACGGTAAACAAGCCATAAATGTAGCTTTATTTGACCCCCCAGATTTGATTTTACTGGATATCATGATGCCTAATTTAAACGGCTATGAGGTTTGTAAAATCCTTAAAGAACAACCCGAAACTCAGGATATTCCTATCATTTTTTTAAGTGCGCTTAAAGATGTATCAGAAAAGGTGAAAGGCTTTAATGTGGGAGGGGTTGATTATATTTCTAAGCCTTTTGAATTACTGGAAATTTTGGCTAGGGTTGAAAATCAACTTACTATTGTGCGCCAAAAGCGACAACTAGCCGAACAAAATGCACGCCTAGAACAACTAAATCAACAACTACTCAGATCTAATCAGGAACTTGAACAATTTGCTTCTGTGGTATCCCATGACCTACAGCAACCTCTGACTAGCTTAAAGGCTTTTGCTCAATTACTCCAGATTGAATGTCATGATGAATTGAGAGAAAAACCTAGAGAATATGTTAATCATATTATTAATGCGTCAATTCGGATGCAAACGATGATTCAAGATTTATTGATTTATTGTGGTTGTGATACACATTCTCCTAATTTAGAATTAATTGATTGCAACCAATTATTAGCCCAGATACTGATAGATTTAAGATTGGAAATCGATAAAAACAATGCGACTATTCAATATGATAATTTTCCCAAAATAAAAGCTAATCATATTCATCTAACAGAAGTATTCCAAAATCTCATTAGTAATGCCATTAAATATCGTTCTGATGATTTAGCACCATCAATCAATATCTCCTGTCAAGAAACTGACACTAACTGGATATTTTGTTGTGCTGATAATGGTATTGGTATTGAATCGAAAGATTTTGAGAATATCTTTAAAATCTTTACCCGTCTACATACATTCAAAAAGTATCCCGGTACAGGTATCGGTTTATCCATTTGTAAAAAAATCATTGAAAGCTATGGGGGCAAAATTTGGCTAGAGTCCAACCCCGGAGTCGGCACACAGTTTTACTTTACTTTCCCCAAATTTAAATAAATAGTTGCATTTTGTTAAGACCATTGGGTGATTGCAACTACCCTATTGACAGCCCCACACAGCCTATGCCAGTATTGAAATGTTAAATGACTTCGGTTTAATAGCCACCACAAACAATCTCAAATGTTTATTAAGAAATTGGCTTTTTCTAACATTTTTTGCTAATAAAAATTGCCTAATACTTGATAGCGCTACAAGGAATGTGCCGCAAGTGGGCCGAATCTCTGACAGCTTTTTCGATCAATATCTGTATCTAGCCGTCCTCTCTGTCTTACTTACTTATCTATTTTTCAAATTCTGGGATGTGACACTGTAATAATGCTATCGATTTTGGGAATACTATATATATTATGGATTGTCAAATTTATCAAAAGCCAAAGGTGTTTGTTTGAAACCCATTTCTTTTGTGTTGAGTAAACTGCCAACAATTTGACCAAAAATCTGGGTTGATAGACATCGCCATTTAAGTTTTTCCGCGATACTCAAAATCTGGATTTTGGCTAATTATTAGATTTTGAGTAGGGTGACTTATGAATCAGTTAATGGAAGACCGAAGTAAAATCCTATGGATTGCCGGAAATGTGGGAAATGATAATCATAGTTTACCACAAAGTATCTTGCAAAATAATGGATATGAAGTTCATCTGGTTATAGGATTAAAACCAGCTTATAATGCCATTCAATCATGGCCATTCAATTTAATTCTGTTAGACAGTAAATTACATGATGGAGATAGCTATGAGTTATGTAATTGGCTAAAATCGAAAGCAAAATTTCAAAAAATACCAGTTATTATCATGGAAAGCAGGGGTGATTTGTTGAATAAGCATACGGTTTTTGATGTGGGTGCGGCGGATTATCTCACCCAACCTTTCCATGAACAAGAAATGCTGAAACGCATAGGATATCAAATTACTCTACAGCGTCAGAAACACCAAATCAAAGAACAGGATTTAGGTTTAAATTTTGAAAGTCATAAATCGGAAATAGCGAAGTTAGCTTTAGAAAAACAAAGGGCTTTACTAAGGATGGTAATTGATGCTAATCCCAATCTGATTTTTATTAAAGATTGGGATGGAAGGTTTACTTTGGCTAATCGTGCCACGGCGAATTTATATGAAACTACTGTAGATAATATGATGGGCAAAACCCATTCAGACTTGAATCATAAGCAGTATAAAAATGATTATATTTTGGCAAGCGATCGCGAAATTATGACTTCTGGTAAACCGCGACTAATTGCCGCGGAACCCGTCAGGTTAAATAATGGAGAAGTTCGTTGGTTTCAGGCCAACAAAATACCGTTAATTGGTAATGATGGTCAAACCCCATATTTATTGGTAGTTTCCACAGATATCACGGAACGTCAGGAAGCAGAACAAGAACTATGGAGTCATGCGGAACGGGAAAGAATGTTAAGGGCAATTGTCCAAAGCCTTCATGAATGTATAGATTTAGAACAAGTTTTAGAATGTACTGTTAATCAAATTCGGGAATTTCTAGTGAGCGATCGCGCTTTAATTTATCGTCTAGAAAATGATGGCAATTATCGGGTAGTTATGGAGTCAGTATCCCCCCCTTGGAAACCCTTGTTAGGGACGACAATTAACTACTCTGGGTTATCGGAAGTTATCACGGAGATGGCTGCTGCTAATTATCTGAAAATCTGGTCTATATCTAATGTTGATAAAGCCAATATTCCCATTAATTTACGGAATGAATTAGACGAGTTGCAAGTGAAGTCTAAGCTAATTTTACCGATTATTCATCGCCACCCAGATTTGCGGTCACAGGAAACTGAATACCCCAATTGTTTATGGGGTTTACTGGTCATTCATCAGTGCGATAATACCCGAGGTTGGCAACCGGAGGAAATCGAAGCGTTGCGGTCTATTGCTACTCCCATTGCTGTAGCTATTCAACAGGGAGAATTACACGCGAAATTGCAAACAGTTAATCAAGAATTGGAACGCCTAGCCAGCCTAGACGGATTAACCGGAGTGGCGAATCGGCGACAGTTCGATCTGCACTTAAAAAGGGAATGGCAAAGGTTATTAAGGGAAACTGCACCCATATCTGTGATTATGTGTGATGTAGACTTTTTTAAAGCCTATAATGACACCTACGGCCACCAGATGGGGGATGAATGCCTTAAACAAATTGCGAAAATCTTAGAAAATTGTGCCCAACGTTCTACGGATCTTGCTAGTCGCTATGGCGGGGAAGAATTTGTGATAGTATTACCTAATACTGGGATTAAGGGAGCATTACAGGTAGCTGATAAAATTCAACATCAGATCAGAGCCCTAGAAATTGAACATCAGAAATCGGAGGTTTCCGGCTATGTGACTCTCTCGTTGGGGGTTGCTTGTCAAGTCCCCAATCACGATCGCAGTCCAGAATCATTAATTAAACTAGCTGATGCTGCGCTTTATGAAGCGAAAAGTAAAGGCCGTAATTGCATAATTGCTAATGCTGAGACCATTTAAGAAAAAGCAAGCCACTATAAAGCTGAAAGGCTGGGTCCCAGGGAGTCTCGGACTGTCGTTCTAAATCGATATAAGATTTAATCCTACTGAGAAGTTGTGTATAATCCAAGACGGTTTCAGCAAAAGCGGTAAATTCTGACGAGACTGGTATATTGTCCAGGTTTTGATTAAACCTATCTAATAAACTATTCCACTGAAGACGTGAAGTTTGTTTATTTTCGGCTGTTGACAACTGAATACCCTGATGAAAATCTAATGTGACATCACAAAACCTGATAATGGAATGACGACCTGGTAAATGCAGATCATGGATTTTGGCATAGTCCTGGGTAACTTCCTTGTGGCGAAAGCGATCGCCTCTACTGCGGCGAGGATCATAATCCATAGTTTCGGCAAATAAAGGTAATAAACCTTCGACACGGTGGCTAACTTCGGACCAATTCAAATTTAACATTCCCAGGCGATCGCTTTCATCCAAACAAACCACCCCCAATTGTGGATACAGAGATTGCACATAACAGACCCGAAAAACGTGCAATTTTTCCAGGTCAGTTAAAGACACCCAAAACACGGGAATATTAGCCGATCGCATTTCTTGACCATACACCCCCAACTCTCCCATTTCTCCAGTCTTATAAAGTCGCCATCCTTTACTTTGTAACTGCATCCGAGCGCTATAGGCATCAGTTTTGAGAATCCGTGCCAAAGTTTTGGCAGCCTCTGGCTTATCTTCTGGCGCAATAGGTTCTAATATCAAAACTCCCGGTTCACAATTGCGGGGATTAGTCTTAGCATCTGCGATCGCATTTTGGCGGCGTTGTTGTTCAATAGCTTCTAACCGCTTGACCCCCTGACGCGCCTGGTCAATAACTTTAGGATTGGTGGTAGTTTTCAGTAATTTTCGATAAACCTTTTCAGCGGACGCTAATTTATCGGTCGCCTCATACCAGCGTCCGATATAAAACTGTACCCAGGGATTTTGGGGCGATTCCTTTTGTAATTTTTTAAGTAATTTCGCCGCCTCTCGATAGTCTTGACTCTCCAAGGCGGCGACGACTTGATCAATTTCTTTCATATCAGGACAAAAACCCCTACCCCCGGTCAGGTCGGGAATAGGGGAATGAATCAATTGTCAACGGTCAACGGTGAACTGTCAACTATTAACTCCCATCCAAGTTTGCCAAGTGTGCGCGACAGCCATAGTCATCTCATGGGTAGCAGGGAGACTATCAACCACCATACCCGCACAGAGTAGCATCAGATACAGAATAGAATACTTGAATAGCGATCGCGCCACATCACGGTTATGGGGAGTTTGGAGTAATTCCCAGGCTTTCTGGAGAAAAACTGCCCCCAACCCCAAAGCGATCGCCCCATAAACCCAGCCACTGGTATGGAGGGGATAAACCAATAACAGACTGGTAGGAATCAAAACCAGACTATAAATCCAAATTTGTTGTGCTGTGAGTTCATCTCCCTCAATAACTGGCAGCATAGGGACACCGACATCCTGGTATTCATCGCGGATCATAATAGCCAAGGCCCAAAAATGGGGAGGAGTCCATAAAAAGATAATCACAAACAGCAACCAGGCGGCCCAACTCAAATCTCCGGTAACTGCTGCCCATCCTACCAGGGGAGGGATAGCCCCGGCTGCGCCGCCAATGACAATATTTTGGGTACTGTGGCGCTTCAGCCAGTGGGTGTAAATTGCCACATAGAAGACAATACCGGACATAGCCAATAAAGCAGCCAGGAGGTTAGCAAAAACAGTTAGGAGGGTAAAAGAAGCAATCGCTAAAGCGATCGCAAAAATCATGGCATCGCGAGGCTTAACCCGTCCCGAAGGAATAGGCCGCCAGCGGGTACGTTCCATAATATAGTCAATATCACTGTCGTAAAGACAGTTAATGGTATTAGCAGCCCCAGAAGCTAAGGTTCCCCCCACCATAGTCACCAACAGCAGCAGAGGATCAACTTCCCCTTCTGCAGCCAACCACATTCCCGCCGCCGTTGTAATCAGCAATAACAAAATAATTCGAGGTTTAGTAAGTTGATAGTAGCTTTTCAGCACTTGTAGCGGGTTATTGTGGTGTCGAGATGAGTTAGTCTGAATAATCTCTTGCATGGATCAATTGGTTATGAGTAGTTAATCAGAACACCGAGCCCATATTTCCGGGATAATGGCCCTAGTCCTTGGTCAATTAAATCGAGTTATATCCCCAAAAATCGGCGATTTTCCTGGGGAGACACTTGGCGATCGCGGCATCCCAAAACAGTGAGAGCGACTAAAATGCCTAATAGTATAGCTCCCATGCCCTGATGGGCGATCGTGAGAGGTTCAACCTGTAAATGTAGCTTAAAGGTTGCCACACCTAACAAAATTTGTGCAATCACACAAAGACCCGCCCCTAATGCCAATCGTCGTATCATCGGATTAAGGGCAGAAGTACGCCTAGCTAAAGTCACCACAAAAAGAGTCATCAAAGTAGGCGGGACTACTCCCAGGATATGACCATTCATCACCCCGCACAGTTGAGAAGCACCAAAACACTGATGCAAAGCCCACTGAGAAGCGACCAAGCCACCTAAGAGGCTTTGGAGATATACCAGGACAGCAGCAGCCAGACTCACCCAGGGCAAATATCCAGCATTACCAGTTCCCTGATAAGGCATCAGAGTAAAAGCGATCGCCATTAGGGTCGAGAAAAATAATAACGCAGTTCCCAGATGAGCCGTAACGATATCAAACCGCAATAGTTCAGTCACAGTCAAACCACCGAGAACCCCCTGAAACACCACCAGAAACAGGGCGAAAGTAGAAGCCCAAGGCATCCAGCCCGGAAGATGTTGTCGATGCCACCAGGATAAACCCACTAAGTAGGTTGTACCCAAACCAATTAGGCCGGCATCGAGTCGGTGAAACCATTCTAAGAAAACTTGCAAATTCATCTGAGCCGTAGGAACCAGTTGACCATAACACAAAGGCCAATCCGGGCAAGCCAATCCGGCATTCATCACCCTAGTAGCACTACCAACAGCCATCAGTAGCCAAGTAGCGATACATAGCTTCCACACCAGGCGGCGAATTTTTTCTTGAGGAAGTTGTTGGGTTGAGATTTGGTCAGTCTGATAGACAGTATTGGTCATGAGTCTCACACCTAGTCAATGGCATAATTTTGACTTATCTGCCCCAACTGTGCAACTTTCACTCTCCGCCGCCCTGGGTCATCTGTGCAGTTTGGTCAATTGCTGTAAGATAGGATGGCGATAGAACTTTTACAGCAGGGGGTTTTCGTGAACATTCCTAGCTCAATCTGGACTTTGTTAGTCGGGATTGCCATTACTCTGATTAGCCTCTGGTATGGTCAGAACCATGACTTATTACCTGTAGCAGCTTCTCCCGAAGCAGCAGAGGTCGATCAACTTTTTGATTTGATGATGACCATTGCCTTTGGTTTGGTGCTATTAGTTGAGGGGGCTTTAGTCGTCTCCTTAATTCGGTTCCGTCGCCGTCCCGGAGACAATACCGACGGCCCCCCTATTCATGGCAATATTCCCCTAGAAATTGTGTGGACGGCAATTCCAGCAGTTATCGTTTTGGGGATCGGAATTTATAGTTTCGACATATATAACCAAATGGGGGGACTAGACCCTATGGCATCGGGTTCCCATTCCATGGCGGATCACGCTAAGATGTCGGGAGCAGCGATCGCCGCTTCTTTATATGATGCAGAAGATATCACCCCAGGAGGTCAGCAAATCTCCCTAGGGATTGGTGCATCTCCCTCACGAATAGGCTCACCTGCCGATATAACTATTGATGTTAATGGTCTTCAATATGCCTGGATCTTTAACTATCAAAATCAAGGGGTAATTTCCGGCGAACTTCATGTAGCCGCTGGTCAGGAAGTGCAATTAAACATCAGCGCCCAAGATGTGATTCACGCCTTATGGGTTCCTGAACTCCGCCTTAAACAAGACGCTATCCCCGGACGCACAACCGAACTGAGGTTTACAGCCAACCAAGTCGGAACCTATAATGTAGTTTGTGCCGAACTCTGTGGCGGTTATCACGGAGCCATGCGGACAGCAATGGTAGTTCATACCCCCGAAGAATTTGAAGCCTGGGTAGCAGAAAATAGCTTTGCTAACAACCCAGACCAACAACCCACCGTAGCCACTAATCCCAGGGATATGTCCGAGGGTGAATTTCTCGCCCCTTATGTGGCACAAATGGGGATTGAGCAGCATAATGCGATCGCACAGTTGCGACATCACCATGGGGTTGTCGGACTTTAGCGCCCAAATCTCATCATTTCCTGAACACATAGCCCCAACTCAGGTTAACCCTTTCACTGTTTGATATATGGCTCAAGCACAAATAAACATCACAGGCGACTCAGCCATGAGTAACCAAGAGGGAGAACGTCGCCCTCTGGACTTTTTCGGCTTCAGCACCGACCATAAAGTGATCGGGATTCAATATCTGGTCACCTCCTTTATCTTTTATCTAATTGGCGGGTTTATGGCTGGTATAGTCCGCACCGAACTAGCCACCCCCGACCCGGATCTGGTCGATCCAGAAATGTATAACAGTCTATTCACCGTCCACGGAACGATCATGATCTTCCTGTGGATCGTCCCGGCGGGGGCAGGATTTGCCAATTATCTAATTCCGCTGATGATTGGAGCCAGGGATATGGCTTTTCCGAAACTTAACGCCGTCGCCTTCTGGCTAATTCCCCCCGGCGGACTGCTATTATTAGCCAGTTTCCTCATCGAAGCGCCCCAAGCGGGTTGGACCTCCTATCCTCCCCTCAGTTTAGTGACAGGTAAAGTCGGCGAAGAAATTTGGATTCTCAGTATTTTGCTATTGGGAACCTCATCAATTTTAGGAGCCGTCAACTTCTCCGTCACCATCTTTAAAATGCGTATACCCACCATGGGGCTAAATGATATGCCCCTTATGTGTTGGGCAATGATAGCAGCTTCCGCCCTGATTTTACTCTCCACCCCCGTCCTCGCCGCCGCCTTGATTTTGCTCTCCTTTGACCTATTGGCGGGAACCAATTTCTTTAACCCCACCGGAGGCGGCGACCCTGTGGTTTACCAGCACTTATTTTGGTTTTACTCACACCCGGCGGTTTACATCATGATTCTGCCCTTTTTTGGGCTGATCTCCGATATTCTCCCCGTTCATGCGCGTAAGCCGATTTTTGGTTATCAGGCGATCGCCTATTCTAGTCTCGCCATTAGTTTCCTCGGCTTAATTGTCTGGGCGCACCATATGTTCACCAGCGGGACTCCCGGTTGGCTGCGGATGTTCTTTATGATCACCACCATGATCATCGCCGTTCCCACCGGAATTAAAGTCTTTGGTTGGCTGGCCACCATTTGGGGAGGCAAACTCCGCCTCAATAGCGCCATGTTGTTCGCCATGGGTTTTATTGCTACCTTTGTCATTGGTGGCGTAACAGGAGTCATGGTCGCTTCCGTACCCTTTGATATCCACGTCCACGACACCTACTTTATCGTGGCCCACTTTCACTATGTCTTATTTGGCGGCGCAGTATTTGGTATTTTTGCCGGAATTTACCACTGGTTCCCCAAAATGACCGGGCGCATGATGAATGAAAATTGGGGTATTGTTCACTTTGTGCTGACCTTAATTGGCGCTAACATGACCTTTATGCCCATGCACATTTTGGGACTGCAAGGAATGCCCCGTCGGGTTGCCATGTATGACCCCCGATTTACAGAACTCAATGTGGTTTGTACCATTGGTACTTACATTCTGGCGGTTTCTACTTTTCCCTTTATCATCAATGCCGTTTGGAGTTGGCTAAAAGGTCCCAAAGCACCCGGAAACCCCTGGGATGCTTTAACCCTGGAATGGATGACCTCTTCTCCTCCCCCCATTGAGAATTTCCACACCACCCCAGTATTGAGAACTGGACCCTACGACTATGGTATGAAGAAAACCTTGTCAATTCGTGCGCGTCTCAAAGAAATGGCTAGTGGTGTACCCCCCCGCAATAAAGAAATCGGGGTTCCCGTTTCCGAGGCGCAGTCTTCATCATTACTAGGAGATATCCAGGATTCTGATTCTGACAATCATCCCTAGAAATTCCTAATTTAAGCGGTCGGACTTCCTCTCAAGTTCGGCCGTGATTAGCAGTTTGTATTACACAACTTGGATTAGAATTTCATGCAATTTACATCAGTTGACAAGTCCCAAACTACTACCAACTTAGCTACAGAGGCGATCGCTTCTTCAGGGCAGCACCATGAGGAACACCCAGATCATCGTATTCTAGGGGTCGTCGTTTTCCTAGTCGCAGAAAGCATGATCTTTCTAGGGATGTTTTCTGCTTATTTAATTTATCGCGCCATGTCCGCACAGTGGCCCCCAGAAGGCATTGAACGGGAACTACTCTTACCCGGAATTAATACCCTCATCCTGATTTCTAGTAGCTTTGTCATGAATCGCGGCAACAAAGCCATTAAAAACGATGACCAAGCCGGTTTACGGGTCTGGTTCGCCGCCACTGCTATCATGGGCGCTATCTTTTTGGCTGGTCAGGTTTATGAATACAGTAACTTAGAGTTTGGGTTAACTACTAACCTTTACGCCAGTTGCTTTTATGTGTTAACTGCCTTTCACGGTTTGCACGTAACTTTCGGCGTTCTCCTCATTAGTGGCGTGTTGGTACGTTCCGCCAAAGATGGACACTACACCAAAGATTCCCACTTTGGCCCCGAAGCCGCAGAACTATATTGGCACTTTGTTGATGTCATCTGGATTATTCTGTTTATCCTGCTTTATTTGCTGTGAGCCTATAGCACAGTTAATGTATTTTGTCAACCCCCATTACAGGGTTTTTTTTAATTATTGGATCTCACCTAGCGCGATTTTCGTCGTTTTAGTTAAGATAGGGCTGAAGCTGGAGCTTAATTTAATCGCAGATTAGTTGAACCAATTAGGGCGATGCGCTACAATACCAAGTATGGGTGCGAGACCTTCGGGTATGAAATAGAGCTGAAATGGGCGAAATAACTACCCGGTGAGGACTT
>NZ_JBIMLI010000064.1:0-25931 GCF_051859755.1 Limnospira sp. | reverse complement strand
CCCAGTAATATTAGTTTCATCTTCAAGGGGATTCTGATTCAGTTCTGATGATTTTACCATGATTATTTACCTGCAAATTACTCTGTTTTACTATTCATCTTCGGAGTCATTGGTTTTCCGTTGTTTCGCACCGATAACCACATCTCGCTGTGATTGAATCACATCACCGCCAACCTTCCAACCGGGTTGATTAAACCCCCCAGAAATATGGGTTTCCTGTTTCCCAATTTCTCCCACATTTCCAGCAATATTAGTTTGATTGTCAACGGTTTGGTCTTTTTGGTCAAACACCACCGAAGGTTGAGACTTAGCCGCCGTTTCGGTTTCCGGTTCTTCTGTCGCTTGCGGAAATGGCAACCCTTTGGGTTCTATGCTTCCCCCCGCATAATAAGCCACCACAAAATTATCAGCATTTTCATAGTGTAAAACCGGGTGTTGTCGGTCTTGGGTGCGGGTGGGGATGACCTGGCGAGTATGTAAGGCTAAATCGGCGACCCTCACCGAACCATCTTTTTTAGCCACCCCAGAACCACAAAAGGCTTCCATTAAAGCCATGGTAAATTCGCTATTATGTTTGTGTTTATCAAAATATGAGAGTTCATCTTTCTTACAGGAGGCAATCCAGGCTTTTCCTCGACCTTCTTGTAATAACTTGATGGCTTCAGGCGGTAAAGGAGAGGCAGCCATTTCTAGTCCTGGTGCTTTGGCTTCTCCCACGCCTCCCGCATGGCAACAGTCCAATAAAATTAACATTTTTTGGGAGGTAATAGCTTTAAGTTTTTCGGCAAATTCCTGACTACTAATAGCAGTTTGATAGAGTTTATTAATGTTGTAGCCATAGGGCATGAAATAATAAAACTCCCCGGTAGGTGAGGCGACTTGATAGCCATGACCGGAAAAATAGATAACTACAGTTGACTCGGAATTGGTGGTTTTAGCGAGTTGATCTAGGGCTTCTAATACCTGAGAGCGATCGGCTTTTTCATTAACTAATAATGTCACCTGTTCGGGTGGATAGGCGCATCTGGACGGGTCGGTGAGAATGGCAACTAAACCCTCAGCATCATTAACGGTGTTGGGTAAATCTTGACCAACCCCAATTACTAAAGCGTGTCCGTTTTTATAAGTGCTAGACATAATTTAATGGAAACTATAAATTGCCCTTCTGATACCTATAGGCTAACCTCAGATCCGGAAAGTGGCGAAGAATTTAATTATTGCTTAACACGCTATGACCCTCAGCGCCCAATTCCCATAAATAACCCCCCTACCCGGTAATCAGATGGGTTAAGGGGGGATAGGAATTTAGGAAT
The DNA here is from genome assembly GCF_051859755.1 of Limnospira sp. Classification (NCBI taxonomy): domain Bacteria; kingdom Bacillati; phylum Cyanobacteriota; class Cyanophyceae; order Oscillatoriales; family Sirenicapillariaceae; genus Limnospira; species Limnospira sp. The sequence continues at coordinate 24,618 of NZ_JBIMLI010000064.1, read as the reverse complement.
TTTTGATCCTCTACCGACCAGGAGGCGGACGGCGACGACGGAGAAAATCGGGAATATCAAGTTCCTGGGGCTGAGGTTGTGGATCAGGAGCAGGAGTCGGTATAGTGCGCTGCTGAGGAATAGAAGTTATGGGTCGAGACAAAGGAACCTCTCTGCCGGATTGGGGAACAGTAGATTTAGATTCACCGGTGAACCCGGTAGCAATGACGGTAATTTTGACTTCACCCTGCATCCGTTCATCAATGACGGCCCCAAAAATAATATTAGCATTAGGATCGACGACTTCATAAATGGTCTCGGCGGCAGCATTGACCTCATGCAAGGTCAGGTCTGTGCCTCCAGTAATATTAAATACAACTCCCCGCGCACCCTCAATGGAGGATTCTAATAAAGGCGAAGAAATAGCAGTTAAGGCAGCTTCCCGCGCGCGTGACTTACCAGAACCAATACCAATACCCAATAAAGCGGAACCGGCATCAGCCATGACTGCACGGACATCAGCAAAATCCACATTCACCAATCCGGGAATGGTAATAATATCAGAAATACCCTGAACCCCCTGGCGCAATACATCATCAGCATAGCGGAAGGCTTCCTGTACAGGGGTTTGCTCATTAATGACGGACAGGAGCTTATTGTTAGGAATCACAATGAGGGTATCAACGCGAGTTTGAAGGGCGGCAATTCCCTCGTCAGCCTGGGAAATGCGTCGCCGTCCCTCAAAGGTGAAAGGACGGGTAACTACGCCAATAGTTAAGGCTCCAACTTCTTTGGCGATTTCGGCGACAATAGGAGCGCCGCCAGTACCTGTGCCACCACCTAGACCAGCGGTAATAAAGACCAAATCGGCACCGTCTAAGGCTTGGGCGATTTCATCCCGGGACTCTTCAGCGGCTTTTTGACCGATCGCCGGATTTCCGCCAGCTCCCAAACCTCTGGTCAGTTTTTGACCAACCTGAAGGCGTTTAGATGCTTTAGACTGAGTAAGGGCTTGGGCATCGGTATTGACGGCCCAAAACTCGACACCGGAGACCTCGCTATCAATCATCCGGTTAATGGCATTTCCGCCACTTCCCCCTACACCAATAACTTTAATTTTGGCAGCGTTGCTAGGCACAATATCACTACTCCAGGACTGTTCATTAGGGACGGCGTTACCATCATTATTATGATTATTTAATCCTTCATTATTTTGGCGAAAGGGGTTAGCCGATTCTGCTGCCGTCCACAGGCTGGCTTTTCCTTCAGGTTGGTTGTTATTTGGGGTAGATCCCAGATTGCTCTTATCAAGCATCATTTTAAGTATTTGGGGTAGATGAATCAGTTTTAATATTTAAACAAGTCCAAGTCAACTAAGTTTGTTTAAGTTGAGCTAACAACCCAAAACGCTAATATAGCAGTTATCAGGACAGTAGGACTTAGATAGTTAGTGACACCTAGATGGTCAAGTCTTTCCTTTTGGTTCCAGTTAAGCTGTTCCCGGCTCTGAATACTGACCCTAGGAATCTCTCCCCGGTCCTGGTTAGTTTAATAATGATTTAAACTATACAGGGATGTAGTCAAGGGTTCACTTAGAGAAGGAGGCTTCTGATAGTGATGACTGATCTGAGATCATTAACACCAAGGGAGAGTTGGGATTTCTGAGATCAATATAGTCCACTTGACTCACATCAACTTGTTCCGGCAATTTTCTCATGCGATCGATAACCTGCAACTGTTCCCAAAAGTGTGTACTGTATGAGCCAATATGCACCTCGCCGATCTCAGTCATTAAAATAATATTAGCTGGATTTTGCCAGTCAATTTCATGGATGTCAACCGGGGAGCGACTCAGATCACTATACATCTGCTGCCAATGGGGTCGATACATCTCAAAGTTACCGATTACTCTCAGATTTGGCAGTTGACCCGTTTGTTCTAGCTCAGTATAACTTGATAATGGCATCCAACTACCTTCAGCATCCAACCAGCCAACGATCGCCTCAGTTCCTGGGGTAGTAGTTCCTATGGGAGGTTGAGCGATCGCCACAGGTTCTCGTTCAGTCACTTCTATAGTAAGGCGGGGAGGAAATACCTGCCTAATCACGATCGCTTCCGATATGGGAGCATTATCGATCAAGGCTTGTTGAATAGCGGAAGGTTGAATTTGCCACACTGATTGAGGATAGGACAAAGGCAGGTGTGAGCGAATATTGTGCTGAGAAAGTAACTGATTACCCTTAATCTCGACCTGTTCAGCTTCTTTAATTAACCAAATCGGCTGACTAATTCCCCAAAATACCCCCCCAGAAATACCTCCGACCGCCAGAACCTGCCAAATCACCCGAACCAATTTTAAACGTCGCTGACGGCGAAGTTGTCGTCGGCGAGTCCCTAATCGATTGCGAGAAGTAAACACAATATTGGCCATTCCTAATTTTTGTCCCTTCTAATTCCCTTATCTAAAAGACTATCCCCCTTGACTGCTATTCCCCTAGTGGGGGGAGAAACCACATCCCTGGCGTATCAGCATCATCCTACACTCAAAAGGAGGCATCGTAACATAAGTGAGTCAATTATGGTTGGACTTAACCTGAACCAATTTTACAAAGCCTGCAATCCCAGCAAAACCATTGATATGGCGAATCTGGAAGATCAGCAGTATTATATCGATTTTTCGTCGGTTCGCGGCAGCAATATTGTTCGCGAGTTAAGCCGCACTATCACATTGCTTTCCAGTGATGAACCCACCTGTCAGTTATTTTCTGGACACATTGGCTGCGGAAAATCCACAGAACTGTTTAGACTCAAAGATAGTCTGGACCAACAAGGATACCATGTAGTTTACTTTGAGTCATCCCAAGATCTGGATATGGCTGATGTTGACATCAGTGATATTGTACTGGCGATCGCTCGTCAAGTGAGCGAAAGCATTCAAACTGCCGCAGTGCAGTTAAAACCCGGATACTTCGGCCGCCTGTTTACGGAGATTGGTGATTTTTTGCAAACCCCCATTGAATTATCTGGTGAGGCGGAAATTTCCATTGGTATTGCCAGAATTACCGCTCGCACCAAAGATTCCCCTAAACTGAGATCTCAACTGCGACAATACCTTGAACCGAGGGTTAGCACTATTTTAGAGGCGATTAATGAGGAACTACTTAAACCTTCTAACGAGACTCTCAAAAAGAGAGGCAAAAACGGGTTAGTAGTGATTGTTGATAATTTAGATCGGGTAGATAATTCCCCCAAATCCTGGGGACGTACTCAGCCAGAATATTTATTTGTTGATCGGGGTGAGCAACTCAGACGGCTACATTGTCATGTGGTCTATACAATTCCTTTAACTTTAATGTTTTCTAATGATTATGGTCGGCTTTCCAGTCGATTTGGGGTGAAACCAAAAGTCTTGCCGATGGTTCCGGTATGCAATCGAGATGGTTCCGAGAACCCCCAAGGTCTGGCTTTATTGCAACAGATGGTTTTAGCGCGTGCTTTCCCGACTTTACCACCCGAAGAACGGATTTCTTATATTCCCGAATTGTTTGATACCCCCCAAGTTCTCGATCGCCTCTGTCGGGTTAGTGGTGGTCACATGAGACGATTGCTAATGTTAATGTACAGTTGTCTACAACAGGATGATCCACCTTTTTCGGCTGATTGTTTAGAGACGGTAATTCGGGAATATCGCGATGACCTATTAGGAGCTATTACCGATGACGAGTGGGATTTACTTTTGCAAGTAGTCGAAAATCAAAGCGTGCGCGGGGAAGATGAATGTCAAACCCTCTTGCGGAGTATGTTTGTCTTTGAATATCGCGATCGCTCTGGTCGTTGGTTTGGCATTAACCCAGCTTTGATAGATACACCCAAATATCAAAATTGGCAACTTAATAAATCTCCCACTCATCCACCAGCAGCCATGAATTAATTAGTATCTGCTCAATATCTGCCAATAAGTCCTAATTAAGACCATCTACCAGCCGATATTATGGTCAGACATATCGGTTATTTTTTGCTGCCAATTTTACCGGAAATCTCGGCCAAGATAGCGACTAGTTTTTCGGGTTTTCTCGCACAAAAATTACGGGAAGTGTTAAATTTTTATTTTTTTTTTAAATTTATCATTATCATGTATAATAAGTAGGAGTCAGGGTGTAGTTTAGTCAGAATGCCAGCATACTATAAGTCAGATTGTAGTGAGAGCGTTGAGCATTGGGGGGCCACAGCCACCAGTGTTAATCAACCACAGAAATCACGCTATAGTATTTTGACTAATGAAAAATTGATTGAGTATTGCTATCTGTACTGGATGGTAATTTTCAATTAATTGTGAATATTTAATGATGTCTAAGCCACCGACTGGATAGGCATCTATAATCTCAGGGAATCAGCCACAATTGGAGCCGGGGAAACTCCAAAATTATCAATCCTCACCTAACGAATACTGATTAAATAGCCACCCTCAACTCACCGGGTTAAATTCAGCCATGACTAATCAATTAACGCCTCAGAAATTCGAGAGCCAAAATCAGCGATCGCTACAAAGATTAGCCCGCGCTATTTCTTTTTCCAAAGGTCAATTTTCTCTAATTTTAGTAAGCTGTAACTATTCCTATCTGCAAACGAAAGTGATCAAGCAATTACGGGAAAAATTACCAGAAGCAGAGACCATTCAAACCATCACGCTTTCCCCGAAAGTTACCACCCTCTACACCACATTATTAGATCGCATAGCCACCCCTACCCCTAGCGTCTTAATGGTCATGGGTTTAGACACAGTAGAGGCTTTAGAAACCCTGCTAAGTTCGACCAACCAAGTCCGGGATGAATTTCGGAAGAATTTTTCCTGTCCTTTAGTATTGTGGACTACAGATATCCTAGCCAAAAAACTAATCCGACTAGCGCCAGACTTTAAAAGTTGGGGTGCAGCTACGATTAAATTTGAAATGGCGACCCCAGACCTGATTAAATCACTGACCCTGCAAGGTAACACGCTGTTTTCCTTAGCGGAATTACGAATTAGGTCAGGAGAACTGCAAAGCCGCAAATTTGATGGCAGGTCAAAATCCCCGAAATATGACCTAAGTATTGGTTCGAGTCGTCGCCGGGAATTAGAATTTGCTTGGAAAGATTTACAACACAGGGGAGTGGAACTTAACCTTTTTCTCCAAGGGACGAAACAATTTATTTTTGGCTTAGATAAAGATGCTCAAGACTTAGGAGAGGAGGCGCGCGTTCATTATCAAAAAAGTTTAGCGGATCTGGAAAATTGGATCTCTCCGACCACAACCAGTGCTGACCCCTATCAATTTGCCTATCCTATTTCCTATCAAGTTATCCGGGGGATTATCTTATTTCACATTGCCTTAAACGATCGCCTAAAAGCTATGCGATCGCGACACATTCCCCATGCCAAATCCCCAGGTACTAACGTCAAAGTGCTGCATTCAGCTAAAACCCACTTAGAACAATCCCGACAGGCTTTTGAAATGGCGGGAAGACCAGATTTAGTAGCTGGAATTCTCTGTTATTTAGGGGATGTTCTGAAGGGATTATACCAATGGGAGGATTTACAGAACCTAGCGGAAACGGGAATAAAAATCCATTTAGCCTACGGTGGCGATCGCCAATTAGCCCAAGATTATGGATTTATGGCTGAAGTAGCTCTTCAGCAGAAAAAATGGCATAAAGCCTTAGAACTAACTAAACTAGCCCTAGCAATTATTGACTCGGAAAAGCGCCCCAATGAACGGGGAACTTATCTGCTGCTATTGGCTCGCAGTCATAAACATTTAAATGAATGGGAAACAGCGATTAAGGAACTAGAAAAAGCCCGACAAGAAACCTCCCCCAGTTATGATCCGCAATTGTATATTGATATTTTGGCGGAATTGCGTAATCTCTACTACGAACAAGGTCAATATATCAAAGCATTTCGGATTAAACAAAGACAACGAGAAGTTGAGCATCAATACGGTTTTCGGGCTTTTATTGGGGTTCATCAATTGCAGCCATCTAAACAGGCATTAAACCCGGTTATTTCCTCTAAAAATAATACCTCAAAAGCGGCTATTAGTCCGGGTTTTGAGATGACTAATAATAGCAGAAATAAAGATATTAATAATCTGATTCACAGGTTAGGACGAGATGATCATAAATTAATTGTCCTACATGGTAGTTCTGGAGTCGGTAAAAGTTCGTTAATTAATGCGGGTTTAGTCCCAGCTATGGCGGAAATTAGTTTAGGGGCTCGTAATGTTCTACCCGTGGTCATTAATAGTTATACAGACTGGGTGCGAGAACTAGAAGCAGCCTTAGCTACAGCCTTAATTAATCAAGATAGTCTGAATATTAAAGCCAAGAATTTAAAACGGCTTTGGTATCGGAAAATTATCAAGGCTTCCCAAGGTAGTAATGCTCTATGTAATACCACGGACATCCAATCTTTGAATCATCGCGATCGCAGCTCATATATTTTGCATCCCGATTCATTTATTAACAGTCGTCTCCAGAAAAACGCGGAGCAAAATTTCCTGACTGTTATCATTTTCGACCAATTTGAGGAATTCTTTTTTCTCTGTCGCGATCGCTCACAACGCCAGACATTTTATGAGTTTTTAAATCTCTGTCTAAACGCGCCTTTTGTCAAGGTAATTATTTCCTTGCGCGAAGAGTGTTTACCCTGGTTATTGGAATCGGAATATTTATCGCCTTTAGATGCTATCAATAACAATATTTTAGATAAACATATTCGCTATCATTTGCGAGATTTTACCAAGAGGGAAGCTCACCGAGTTATTCAGGCTTTAACCAAACGTGCTAACTTTCATCTAGAACCGGCTTTAATTGATAAATTAGTAAAAGATTTAGCGGATGAAAGCTCCGAAGTGAGACCAATTGAATTACAGGTAGTTTGCTCGCAACTCCAGGAAGAAGGACTAAGAGGAATCACGACCTTAGCCGAATATGAGAGACTCGGAGACCATCCCAAAAACCAACTAATCGAGCATTTTATTAATGGTATTATTCAAGACTGCGGCCCCCCCAACGCCAATGCAGCCTGGGATATTTTATTTGCGCTTACGGATGAAAAACTCGCCCGTCCCATGAAAACGCGATCGCAATTAATCGCGGCGATTAGACCAGATAAATCTACGGTTACTCCCGGTAAATTTGGGGATAATAAACCCAGCGATAATCATCATAATTTTATTGATATTATCCTAGAATCAGGTTTGCTACTCCGTCAGCATGAGCAAACAGAAGACCGCTATCAACTCATGTATGATTATCTCGTATTTCCCATCCGAGAACGCTATAGAATTCTCGCCGCACAGCGCCAGGTAGAAATCGAAAAGAAACTGCAACAAAGTCTGAAAGCAAAAACCCAAGCCGAAGCGGCTCAAAGCGAAAGCGAAAAACAACTGATACACCGGAATCGACTCTTAAAACAACTGCTTTGTGTGTCAATTATTGCCACTCTCGGATTAGGGGTATCAACCAAAATTGCTTACCAACAAAAACGCCTATCTTATATCACCTCATTAACAGCATCTTCCGAGGCACTATTTTTCTCTAATTATCGTTTTGATGCTTTACTGGAAAGTTTAAAAGCGGCTCAAAAAATCAAAAAAATTAAGTCCTTATCTCTCAATGCTAACAGTTTCCATGAGGCGGAAATTCGGGTAGCAGCCACCCTAGGACAAGGAGTTTATGGGATTCATGAACAGAACCGCCTAGAGGGTCACGCGGATATAGTGTGGGATGTAGTTTATAGTCCCACGGGGGATATGTTAGCCTCTGCTAGTACAGATAATACTATCAGATTATGGACTCCTGAAGGGAAGGCGATCGCCACTTTAACCGGACATAATCATAATGTAACTAGCCTAGATTTTAGTTCCTGTGGTCAAATGTTAGTTTCGGCTTCGGATGACCATACAGTTAAACTATGGAGTCGGGACGGTAAACTGTTAAAAACATTCATCGGACATACAGATAGAGTAAAATCTGTTCGCTTTTCTCCTGATGGTAAAATGATAGCCTCGGCGGGGAGCGATCGCACCATCAGACTATGGAATTTACAGGGAGAAATCATCCGCACTATTCGTTTTCGCCATACCGCACTCACCTGGATTAACTTTAGTCCTGACGGGGAAATATTAGCCGCCGCAGCCAATCAAGGAGACGTGCAATTTTTCAACCAACAGGGTAGAAGATTAATGAGTATCACCCACACCAAAAATCGGGACTCAGTAATTTATGCAGTTAATTTCTCCCCCAATGGTCAATTCATAGCCACCAGCGGTACAGATGGAACAGTGAAACTCTGGACTCGCCAAGGGGAATTACTCAGGACTTTACAAGTAGATGAAGATATTGTTTTCTGCGTCTCATTTTCTGGGGATGGTCGGACTTTAGCCACAGCCGGATCTGATAAAACCGTCAAAGTCTGGAGTTGGGAAGGGGAATTACTCCAAACCTTTCGCGGTCATGGAGATAAAGTAACAAGGGTACGTTTTTCCCCGGACGATCGCACCCTAGCTTCATCAAGTTATGACAAAACCGTGAAGTTATGGAATCTCCACACTAACCCCAGAGCCACTTTAAAATCTCATAATGATCGAGTTCTCGATGTTAGCTTTAGTCCTGATGGTCAAATCTTAGCTTCTGGGTCTCAAGATACAACCGTGAAATTATGGAGTAGTTCCGGGAAACTCCTACAAACTCTATCAGGTCATAGCGATCGCGTTTCTTCCGTGAGTTTTAGTCCTAACGGAGAATGGTTAGCCACAGCATCCTATGATCACACAGTCAAAATCTGGAAACGCCTTAATCCCCAGTCCGACTTGTCCCGCAATTGGCCCAGTAAACTGCAGCTTTCCAAGTTTAACGGTATTGGGGTCATGCCAAAATCTCTGTTTGTACCCTCTCCAGTCGCCACCTTAGTAGGTCACACTGATAGCGTCATGACTGTGACTTATAGTCCAGACGGTGAGTATATCCTCACCGGAAGCAAGGATGGAACCATTAAACTCTGGACTGCTGATGGTCAATTCCTACGCACCATCAGAGGACATCAGGAATGGGTTAATCAGGTGAGTTTTAGTCCCGATAGTCGGACAGTGATTTCCGCCAGTGATGATGGGACTTTAATTCTGTGGAAGTGGGACCCAGCCAATACTATGCTTGATCGCCTCAAAACTATCCAGGCTCATGAAAGTTATGTCTTGGGGGTTAACTTTAGTCCCGATGGTAAAGTTATAGCCTCTGCTGGATACGACAATACAGTTAAATTGTGGACTCAGGAGGGAGTTTTGCTCAATACCCTATTAAAAGGGACTAGCGATAGTGTCACTCGTGTAGTCTTTAGTCCTGATGGGTCTTTAGTGGCTTCCGCTAGTTATGATAGTCATGTTCGCATTTGGAGCGCTAAGGACGGAACTTTGCTAAAAACTTTGATGGGACATGGTGATAGTGTTATGTCTCTGACTTTCAGTCCAGATGGCCGAACATTAGCCTCCGCTAGTCGCGACCACAGCGTGATTCTGTGGAATTTGGATCTCGATAGTCTCGTAGACAAGGCTTGTGAGTGGGTTCGCAACTATCTTGACCATAATCCTAATGTTAGGGATAGCGATCGCCAATTGTGCGAGAACACCTACCAGAGGAGTTAACAAGCCTCCTTACCCTGATCAGGAATCGTCATAGACACTGGCTGCATTTCTCCGATTTTATGATAAGGTTAACAATTGTAACGAATATGAGTTGGCATTATCTGTGGGTTAAGCAACATCTGCCGTCGTTCACATTTGATTATTTGGTATAAAATATCTATGCAACAAATCTGGTCGCACAAACTCTTCCGATTCATTGCTGTATTCTGTGTCGTGCTTTCCACCTGGGCGATCGCACCTGTAGCAGGCGCTTACAACAACCCTGAACTTTTACCCGAAGTCCAAACCCCGATCATAGATTTAGCTGAACTGCTGACAGACGTTCAAGAAGACCTTTTAGCCGAAGACCTGAAACAGTTTGAATCCCAAACTGGCTGGAAACTCAGGGTCCTAACTCAGTTCGATCGCACTCCCGGTCGCGCCGTTAAGCAATATTGGGGACTTGATGAACACAGTGTCCTATTGGTAGCTGATCAACGCGGCGGTAATATTCTTAACTTTAGTGTCGGTCGGGATCTATACGACCTGCTGACCCGAACCTTTTGGGTGGAACTTCAGACCCGCTACGGTAATCAATACTTTGTCCGCGATAATGGTGAAGATCAATCAATATTGCAATCTATCCAAACCATTGAAACCTGTTTACTCAAAGATGGTGGTTGTCGAGTAGTTCCCGGTCTTCCCAGAGAACAATGGATTCTCACCTTAATCACCTCCGCCTTGGGTGGGGTGATTTGTGGTATTGCGGCTATTCCCCGTAAACCCGGACAAATTGTGGCTTGGCAATGGGCCTTAATCTTTTCTCCCCTGTGGGGCATTTTATTTATAGCCTTCGGTCTGGGTCCGGTAATTAGTCGCACCTCCGACTGGGTTCCGGTAATTCGCAACGTCTCGGCTTTCTTAATCGCTGTTTTGGCGGCTTATCTAACTCCCGCCTTTAACCACTCTTCCACCTCGGAAACTTAAACCTTTGACGATTCCTATAAATTAGGGCGGGTTCAGCAGTTTATTGTCAATTAACCGTGATTTTCTAACCCGCCCATATCTGCAAAAACCGCCTTTTTAATTAACAAGAATTATGGCAGTTTAATCACTCCCAGCAGTCATTTCCACAATTACCCCCCTTGTTTTTACTCAACAAAAACAGCCAATTAACTAATAATTAATTGTTGGCAATTAACTGTTGTTTAATTTGGTCAGCCTTGGCAATTAGATCAACTTGATTGAAGACAGTTTGCTCGCCACTTTTCAACCATTTGAGGTTCACAGTTCCGGCGATCGCTTCAGCATCTCCCAACACCAAACAAGCCACAGCACCACTGCGATCGGCTCGTTTAAACTGTTTACCAAAAGCACTACCACTCAGGTCTAATTCAACCCTCAACCCCGCTTGACGCAGTTTCTGAGCCAAAATCAGACTATTAGCCTCGGCTTTTTCTCCGCGAGACACCAAATATAATTCTGGGGTAACTTGTGGAGGTTGGTGCAATTGCTGAAGCAGAATAATTAAACGTTCCAAACCGATCGCCCAACCCACCGCCGGGACTTCCGGGCCGCCAAGTTCCTGGACCAAACCATCATAGCGACCACCGCCGCAAACGGTAGCCTGAGCGCCAAGGTCATCAGAAATAATCTCAAAAGCAGTATGGGTGTAATAGTCCAAACCGCGAACCAGTCGAGGATTGAGCGTGTAAGAAATCCCCAATTCCTTAATCAAATACTGGACTCGTTCAAAGTGAGATTGCGATCGCTCTCCCAGATAGTCCAAAATACTGGGAGCGTCGCGGGTAATTTCCTGGGTGCGTTCATCCTTACTATCCAAAATCCGCATGGGGTTACGGGTAAGGCGATCGCGAGAGTCTTGATCAAGTTCGTCCTGAAAGGGTGTCAGATAATCCACCAAGGCTTGACGATAATTTTGGCGATCGGTGCGATCGCCTACTGAATTAAGATTCAAATGCAGATTGGTGACTCCCAAACTCTTGAGGATATCCACCGCCACCGCGATCACTTCCACATCAGCGCGGGGGTCATCACTACCGAGAACCTCCACCCCAAGTTGATGAAATTGTCGTTGTCGTCCCGCTTGAGGACGTTCGTAGCGAAACATCGGCCCCATATACCATAGTCGTTGTACACCAGGGTTAGCGAATAGTTTTCGCTCAATATAAGCTCGGACTACCCCGGCTGTACCTTCAGGACGCAGGGTAATAGAGCGATCGCCGCGATCGCAGAAAGTGTACATCTCCTTTCCCACCACATCCGTAGCCTCACCGATACCCCTTTCAAACAAGGCAGTTGGCTCAAAAATCGGTGTTCTGATTTCTTGATAATTACCTCGCGCCAAAGTCTCCTCAGCCACAGAAGCTACCCACTGCCAATAACCGACTTCCTCTGGGAGGATATCACGGGTTCCTCGTAAACTTTGAATTGATTCCATCTCTAATATATAAATCCGTGCCAAAATATGACTCACCGCTAGGAGCATGATCCCCATACTCAGGGAAGTTGTGAGCCTTCTGTACTGATCAATTTCCTGGTGATCAATTTATGTTGATGGTGTCTAAAGATTGCCAAGAACCATAGCGATCGCCATAATAAGCTAAAATCCGTTCAACTTGCGAGTTAATGTCCCCGTCAGATGATTCCGAATATTCAATTGATAGGGCTGCGATTTGACTCTCAATGGGGTCAAATTTCGGCAATTCCCCGCCGTCGGTATCTTTAGACATAGGCACTAAACCCGTCTGTACACCCTCCACCTGTCGCAGGTGAGCAGCCACTTCCCGATAAACCGCTAAAGGTAATCGCGGACAGCAAAGGTGATAACAGATTTTTGAGTCACAACTTGCCATGATGATCAGTGATCTATATTTACTCAACTATAGGAGAGGATACAGTTTCATCAACACTATCAGTTAATTCTGCTGATGATTCTGGTTCTGGTAGGGTGCAGCAATTGATATTATCAATGCAAACTTTACCCCATTGCAAAGACCAGCGGACCAACTCCACCCGATTACCTGTCGAGGTTTTAGTCAGGATGTTACTTATGTGGTTATCTACTGTACGTTTGCTGATTTCCAGCTTTTCGGCGATTTCCTGGTTAGTCAAACCGATCGCCACCAGTTCCACAACCTGTAGTTCTCTTTCCGAGAGGGAGACAGGGGATTTGAATTTACTGTCGGACATAGAGGTATCCTATCTCTGCATATTTACTTACTTATCACCATTTTAAACTGTACAATCCATTTGCGTCTTCTAACCTCAGATGCTTCTGCCCCAGCGCAGATTCTGTGAACTCTATTTTTGACAGTCAAGATGAATCATTCTCGCGTTATTTGCCTCGGTGAAATTTTATTTGATTGCTTGGCAGACGAGCCTAACCAGTCCTGGGGAGAAGTTAAGTCTTGGACGGCTCACCCGGGAGGGGCTCCGGCTAATGTCGCTTGTGCTTTGGTGAAATTGGGAACCTCTGCCGGGTTTATTGGGGCGGTGGGTTCTGATGAAGGCGGCGATCGCCTCCTGGGGTTTCTTCAATTGGTCGGGGTTGATACTACAGGCATTCAAAGACACCCATCAGCACCCACCCGACGGGTTTATGTGTTGCGTTCAGGCACTGGTGAGCGAGAGTTTGCCGGATTTGGGAATCTCAATACTATCGATTTCGCTGATGCCTATTTGCAAGCCGAAGCCATACCAGAGTCTTTGTTTGTAAATGCTGACTTTTTGGTGTTGGGTACATTGGAACTCGCCTACCAGGAAACCCGCCATGCTATTAGTCGTGCTTTGAAGTTAGCCGATCGCTATAATCTCAAGATTTTAGTAGATATTAACTGGCGATCGAATTTTTGGCCAGACCCGGAAGCAGCCAAACCCCTAATTATGGATTTGCTCAAACAGGTTGATTTTGTCAAATTATCAGAGTCTGAAAGTATCTGGCTATTTGATACTACTGATCCTGGTACCATTAACTATCGCCTAGACTCCGTGGAGGGGGTCTTAGTTACTAAAGGCGATCGCGGCTGTTCTTACTGTCTCGGAGATCATGAGGGTTATTTTCCCGGATTTTCTGTCCCAGTTCAAGATACCACTGGCGCAGGTGATGGCTTTGTGGCTGGCTTTATTCACCAAGTTTTGCAGTTGGGTATCCCTAGCCTCCATAACCCCGAAACCGCTAGGGCGATCGTTACCTATGCTAGTGCAGTGGGAGCCTTGGTTACTACTGAATTAGGAGCGATCGCTGCCCAACCCACCGCCGCCCAAGTTGAGGAATTTCTAAAACAGCAGCCATAGCCACCGAAAATTGATAAGTCTTATTACTGGGGGCGGGTTCAGTAATCAGTTTTGATTCTCAACAGTCCAACTACTCAACCCGCCCTTATTCAATAGGTGCGAGAATTAGAGCCTAGTCAAAGCCGAGATTTTCGCTAATTTATCTTGACCCAAAACCTGTAATTCTTCCAGGCTTAACCATCCCTGTTTAACTAATGTGGCTAACACAAACACACTGGCAGCATCTCGATAGTCATACTTACCATCAATATCGTGTCTTCTGGCACTCAAAAAATCATGCAATTTCCACACCTCGTCAATTTCTGTCAGATTAAACGCTTTTTGTTTAACCTCATCAATCAGAATCTTAACCTCCCGCTCATAAGCCTTGTGTAAGGCATCTACAGCCGCGTTTTTATCCTGTTCAGACCAATTAATTTCACTCACTTATCATTACCTAATTGAGCATTACCACAGCCGATATTTGCTCGATATTTAGTGCGCGAGTACCGTATGAATATATCTAGGCAATAAATAGGTGCTATCAATCATCATATAGCCATCAGAAATCTTCGATAAATCATTATGAACTTTATCTCCTGTGGTTGTAATTTGATCTGAACCGCTGGTAGTTCACAAATCATTTCATAATGCTATATTAAACACGGTCTTCTTTCTCCTATTAACCTCAAGTAACTTTTTACTGCCCGTAACACTACAATCATCGCCACATTCAATCGATGGGGAATCGACTTTATCCCCAGCAGAAAAGGGAGCGCTTTTGTTGAGAAAACGCTCGCCTATATAATTTCTAGGTGAACTCCATTCTAGCGCACCAAGTTCAACAACTCTTTGGGAGATGCTAACAAATCGATCGCCACAAAGAAAACCTTATTTTCTGGGTTCAGCAAGAAGCGCCAAGCAATATTCATCCCCACATTACCACCAAACCAGGGAGTTTGCACTTTACCAGTAACCTTAATCTGAGTATAGCCATCTTCCGTCGGTTCAGAAACACCTCGTTCTGGGATTAACTTCAAGTTCTGGCATTCTTCCCGGAAAAACCGCAGCACATTATCGCGACCAACAATTGGTTTTTGGAAAGGAGGTTGTAACGCTCCATCTTCTGCAAACAGACTAATTAAGTTATCAAAATCGTTAGCATTCAAGTTGTCCATGTATTGCAGGACTGTGGAATTGGTCACACCTTCGATTTGAACTTTAGTCCGTTGGGACATCTCTTGAGGAGGTACAACAGGTTCTGCTACCCGTTGATAGCTGCCTAATTTGCTGGTATCGAACCCCATATCAACAACACAATTACGCAGCACCGTGATTTGTTGACCTGGATCAATACCTTGAATCGTCACTAGGATAGCGTTGGCGTTAGCTGAGAGTTTGTAGCCTTCGGGAATGGGCGCAACAAGTCCTTGATCCATGAAACGCCCTAGTTCATACCAGAAACCCAGCTTGATATTAGGAGACCAACTAGCATAGGTACGACAAATGGGAGTATCTGTCCGGTTCGCCAGGTCACACATAGCTTGGGTTTGCTGTAGGGGAGTCATCTGCCGAATTTCCTCTAGGGTTTTTTCAGCAAACTGCATATTCGCCGCCCCGGGAGCCGCAATGGTGATGGTTTTACCCATTTCCAGATACGCAAACCAAATGAGAGCCAGTTGATCTTCGGCACTAAGCTGCTTGAACCGAGCGATCGTCGCCGGAACTACGTCAGCCGCTAGGGTTTCTGGAAAAATGCTACGAGCCGAGTCAATGGTGAATGGCATTATGTGTACCTCTACTTCAATTTCTGTTAAAGCAACTTTACCATACTTAACAAAAATTTACAAGTTTAGGTATCTCAGAATGCAGAATTTTTTTTTATACCACCGATTAGTCAGGGGAGGGCTTAACTTTTCACTCTTGACCCGGATAGCGCGATACAATAGGCGCACAGCTTGGTAAATTGGGCAAATTGACTAAAATATGGCAGTTGAGATCGAACGTAAATTTTTAGTGCGCGGGGACCAGTGGCGATCGCTTTCTGTGGGAGTGGTTTACCGTCAGGGCTATATCACCACCACCCCAGAAAAAACCGTCCGAGTCCGCATCGCCGGAAATCAGGGCTATTTGACCATTAAGGGCGCTTCTGAGGGCTATCAGCGCGCCGAGTTTGAATATCTGATTCCCATTGAGGATGCCGAACAGATGTTATCTAGTTTATGCGTTGGCCCTCTCATTGAAAAGAAACGCTATAAAATTCCCATCGGTGATCTGATCTGGGAAGTTGACGAATTTTTCGGGGATAATCAGGGGTTAATTTTAGCCGAAGTGGAATTAAACAGCCCGGAGCAGGCTGTGGAGTTACCAGAGTGGATCGGGGAAGAAGTTAGTCACGATTACCGATATTATAACGCTAATTTAACCAAGTTTCCCTATACTCAGTGGGCATATCAAGTGAGGACAACAATCATGGAATTTCAGACCCAAGTTCAACGAGAATGTTATGAACAGGTCGCTATCTGGATGGAGGAGATGTTCACTCAGTATCCTTGGGAAAAATTAGACGATCCTGGCTTTGGTTTATTTCTGGGTTCCGCGTGGGTGGAAGTGCGAATTTACCCCTGGCACGAAGATGCTGTCATTGAAACGCGATCGCTCGTAGTTCAAGGGGCAGAAATTACCCCGGAATTGATGCAATTTTTATTATTGAAAAATTCTCAAATGCGCTTTGGTGGTTTTGCGATCGATGACCATGATAATATTTGCCTTAGCCATACCATAGTCGGTTCAACCTGTGACCCCGGAGAATTAGAGTCCTCAGTTTTATCTGTCTTAGAAACAGCCGACGATTTTGATGATCAAATCATCCAGAAGTGGGGCGGTAAACGGGCTTTAGACATTGTACCATAATCGTTTTGCTACCAACCATCAAACTAGGGCATTATCCCGAATCTTAACAATTAAACCGCGATCGCCCTTGTTGAGTTGCCGTTAAATACTGTTCTAAAGTCTCCCAGTCTTCCTGTTGAATGGCGAGTGTAATTTTATCTAAACTTTCGCGATAATTAGACAAAGACTTTAACACAGCTTCCCGATTATACTTAGCCATCATCACCCCTAACTCTGGGTTCCCACCACCCACCCGGCTGGTGTCTCGAAACCCAGAACTTGCTAGTTGATAAGCCAGATCCAGGATATCCTGATTTTCCTCAGTAGCCGTCGCAGCAATGAGACTAGCGCTAACCATGACCGGGAGATGAGAGATCCAAGCTACCGCCCGATCATGGTCCATGGGGGAACATTGATAAACCCTCGCGCCTAGTAAATTAGCGATCGCCACCACTACCTCTGTCGCTTCTGGGGGGGTGGTTTCCGTGGGAGTAATTACATAGGGTCGCCCTACAAATAACTTTAACTGTGCCGCATCAATACCACTATAAGCTGTTCCCGCCATGGGATGTCCTCCCACAAAGTTCCGCCTTATAGGAGATATAATATCAACAATAGGAGTTTTTACCGAACCTACATCTGTTAAAATGGCGTGAGGATTCAGGTGTTCCAATAGTTGTTCAACCGTAGAAGCGATCGCCCCTATTGGGGTACAAATAAACACAATATCCGCCCTAGCCATTAAGGACAAACTACAAGAGGCTTCATCAACCGCCCCCATAGCGATCGCCCTTTCACAGGTAGACTGGCGGCGAGAAACCCCCAACACCCGCCCCCCCTGTAGCACTGATTCTCCCAGAGGTTCAGTTAATCCCTCCCTCTCCAACAAAGAACGCAAATCCAAGCCTAGGGAACCGCCAATCAAACCCAATCCGACAATACCAATGTTCATTAAATATTATTAAGTGCGATCGCTGCCCTGAGTTTACCAGTGAGAAAAACTGGCAGCCCCAATGCACAACCAAATAACTTTAAATTAATTCCCAATCAAGCAAACTTTTGGCAAATTGTCAACCCAAAACCCCATAGAGATTTATGACACCAGCTCAACGAATTGACATATCCCCCCCAAATTTTGATAGAATAACAGTTTAATTTGCCGACATTAAACTGGAGCGAAAAAGGCATGGATGCCGAAGAACTGCTGCTAGAATACCAATCCGGGAACCGTGATTTTAGTGCCATTCTGCTATGTGAAGCCAATCTGAGCCGGGTCAATCTTAGTCAGGCTAATTTTACCGAAGCCGTTTTGAGCGTTACCAACTTTAGCGGAGCCAACCTAACAGGCGTTAACCTAACTCGAGCCAAACTGAACGTTTCCAAACTTAGCGGCGCTATTCTCCAGGGAGCCAACCTCAATGAAGCAGTTCTCAACGTCGCCAACCTGATCAGAGCCGATCTCAGTCAAGCCAACCTCGTCGATGCGTCCTTAATTCGCGCCGAACTAATGCGAGCCGAACTCAGCGAAGCCATAGTCAATGGGGCGAATTTAACCGAAGCAGATTTAAGAGAAGCCACCCTCAGACACGCCGACCTCCAACAAACCAATTTATCCGGCGCTAACCTATCAGAAGCCTGTTTAATTCTCAGTAACCTAGAAAGATCCAACCTAACCCGTGCTGATCTTACACGAGCCGATCTCAGGGGGGTTAATCTCCGTAACGCTGAACTGCGACAAGCTGAACTAAATGGCGCAGATCTTCGTGGTGCTAACCTGAGTGGCGCAAATCTCCGCTGGGCGAATTTAAGTGGTGCTAACCTGAGTGGCGCCAACTTAGAAGCCACCCAATTAAGTGGCGCAAGTTTACGCGGTGCTAATCTTAGTGGCGCAAGTTTACTCAATTGTAGCGCCATTCATGCTGATTTAACCCAAGCTAATTTGATAGACTGTGACTGGACAGATGCTAACCTGCGAGGTTCCGCATTGACAGGAACTAAACTTTATGGATTGTCCAGATTTAGTTTAATTGCAGATGAGATCACCTGCGATTGGATTGATCTGAGTCCTAACGGTGATGGTAGCAAAATACAGCGTTTTAGTTCCCAACAAGCTCATCAATTTTTTAACGTTGAATCTCCCACCGTTCAAATCCGTATTAATGCCCCCCTAGACCCAGATACCCACTGCATTTTAGCTTCCATATATCGGCAAATTATCCAACACTATCCCTTTATCAAATCTCCCCCTAGCATTGATATAGGTTCGCGCCGAACCCTCTTATCGTTTAGAATAGATGATGAGGAACAGCTATTTCTGACAGCTTATGTAGTGATTCTACCCTTTGCAGATGTCGCCAAAACCAGAGAGTGTATTCTGGAATCATTGCGGATGCTCACCTTGGAAAATAGTTCTCAAATGGGAGTCAGATTATCTAACCAAGTGATTCAGTTTGGCATCGATATAATTAAAAAAATCAGCCGTTTAGAAGACCATTTGTTATCCGAAAAGTTACAGGAAGAAATTGACGGCAATCATCCATTTTTTCACCATCCTACTCAAACCATTTTAAGTAACTTAGTCGGGGAATATTTAGCTATTCATAGCCATCCCGAATTTGGGAGGAAGTTTAGTCATATTCCTGGGTTGATGGATTTATCCAAAATCACACCCGAAAAATATCGGCAAATGGCAATGGCAACACCAGATATTTTCACCAGTTTTGTAGCCAGTTTTGATTCCCCATAATTATGTCATCAAAAATCCTCTAGCTCCCTCGTTAATTGCTCTCTTAATCATTTTAACATCAACAGTGAATTTTCCACAGAATGACAGATACTAACAACCATCAAAATTCTGAGAGTGACGTTCTTAAAGTTTATGAAATTGTCAAAAAATATCGAGATGGAGAACGAGATTTTGAGGACATCAATTTAAACGAAATCAATTTGAGTCGAATTAACCTAGCCGGAGCTAATTTAAGTGGTGCATCCTTGAGTGTAGCTAATTTAAGCGCCTCGGATTTAAGGGAAGTGAATTTGAGTCGTGCTAATCTGAATGTAGCTCGATTAAGTAATGCTAATCTCACCAAAGCTATTTTAAATCAAGCCACCATTAATGTAGCTAATTTAGCAAGAGTAGATTTGACGGAAGCACAGTTAATTAACTCCCTATTAATTCGAGCTGAATTAATTAGAGCGAAACTCACTAAAGCTAACTTCACCCAAGCCAACTTAAATGGGGCGGATCTGCGTGAAACCAAACTTCAGCAGACTAACTTTAATGGTGCTAATTTAAGTGGTGCGAACCTGCGAGGCGCTTCTGGAGCTTTGACTAAATTTACCAAAACCGACCTACGAGGAGCGGATTTAGTTAAAGTTAATTTACCTAAAGCTGATTTTAGTAATGCGGAATTAAGACAAGCAAATCTGACCTATGCTAACTTGAGTAATGCTGATTTTAGTGGTGCAAATATGCGCTGGATTGACCTACAAGGCGCTGACCTCAGTGGTGCTAATTTGACAGAGGCTAACCTCAGTGGCGCTAATTTATCCGGTGCTAATTTAAGCAGCGCGGTGTTAGTAAAGGCTAGTTTAGTTCACGCTGACTTGAGCCAAGCTAACTTAATTCGAGCCAATTGGAGTGGCGCAGACTTGTCGGGAGCCACATTAACTGGCGCTAAACTTTATCAAGTTTCTAGGTTTAATCTAAAAGCTGATGAGATTACCTGTGAATGGGTGGATTTGAGTGCTAATGGTGATCATAGTCAGGTTTATCATTTTGATCGGGAAAGTCTCCGAAAGTTTTTTAATCAAACTCGACCTATAGTTGAGATTCTGGTTAATTCCTCCTTAGATCAAGATGCGAATATGGCTTTAGCCAACATTTACCACAAAATTGCTCAAGAGTTTCCCGTCATGGAACGTCCCCCCAGCCTAGAAGTAGGCGATCGCACTACCAAAATCACATTTATTGCTAACCAAGAACAAGAACTATTTGCTATTGGCTGTCTGGCTATTTTACCCTTTGATGATGCTCCCCAAACCCAGAAAAATATCGTGAATTTACTGCGTCAGATTCAAGATTCCGGGCTGACCAAAGAACGGCGATCGCAATTGTTAAGCGCTATGAGTAAAGTCATTGCCAAAGTTAATGAGATGAAAAAAATAGCCCGCACCATTCGCTCAGAATTCAATCCGCCATTTTTTAGTAAACCGACCCGCACGCAATTAACCAATGGCGGCCAGAAAATGATTATGGTTCATGAAAACTCGCAAATCAGCAAACTCAATCCCTCTCCTAATAGTGGTTCCGATGCCAATTCCACCCCTAATTTTGACCAAGTAATGGCTTTTATTAACAGTTTCAATGATATGCCCTAACAGTAGCATCAAATCTCCAGGTTAACCATTAATCATTCATGGGTCCGGGTTCGATGCTGTGGGTTGGTCGGTGTTCTGCTCACTACAAGCTAAACTAGAAGTCGATGGGCTGAAGTTGAGAACCTCTGGCACCATTACTAAATATTTGGCTTGATAACCCTGTGATTGAAGTAGAAGCACATAATCTGGTTCGTCGTTTGGTGCAGTCCGTTGGTGACATGGACTGGCCACACTATTTGACAATGACAAGATTAGTGGCGCGCGCCTTGCGTTTGGGACGTAGTGCATTAATTCAAACCGGGGTGATGCCAAAAGTCCTCGATCATCCCTATCGGTTTAGTTATCTAATTCCGGTTTTAGTTGGGAAAAAAGCCACTGTCATCGTCGCCTCCGAATCGGTAATTGAGCAACTCTTGACCGTAGAAGTTCCCAAAATTCAGGGTATTACAGATGCAGATGATCAGAAATTACCCCTGATGGCGATTCAAAAAGGCGATCGCTGGCCAAGTCAAGATTTTCAGGGTTTGCTACTAACCACCCCTCAAATATGGTTAGCAGATAGACTAGGCGAAAACCAGCACTTTCCCCCACATATTCCCACCATTATTGATGGTGCCGATGATTTAGAACAGTGGAGTCGCGATCGCCTCACCGTCGCCTTAGAATGGTCAGACTGGACCCTATTAACCCAGAATCGACCAGAATGGCGAGACACCCTCCAGTTAACCCAAGTGCGTCTAATTCGCTCAATTTTCGCGCACCCAGCTAATCTTTATGGTTGTCATCTCCTCGACTCCGAAGAACAGGATATTCTCCAAAATCTGTTTGTGGCTCTTACACAACCCACAGAATCAACTACTACCTCAGCCGAAACCTCTAGTCAACGCTTAGACTCTCGGTGGCACGAGTTTTACCATCAATGGTTATCTGAAAATCAACTAAAGTGGGTAGAAGTTGACCGCGCGCAGGGTTCATTCAAATTATATTGCAGTCCCCTAGAAGTGGCTTCAGCTTTGAGTCCCATTTGGGAAAAACAACCCGTAGTCTTGATTGGCGGCGCTTTAGACTTGGATAAAAACGCTCCCATTTATCGTCAGAGCATGGGATTAGGGGATTTAACCTGTGTGAAATTTACACCCGATCGCCAAAGCCAATTAATTCAACTTTATCTACCTTCTGGGATACCCATGCCAAATACACCCCAGTTTGAGAAGGCATTAATTGAGCAATTGCGGACCTTACTATGTATGAGTATCAATATTAGTGGTTTGAAAGTTATATTGGTTGAGGATATTCCCCTCAAAGGAAGAGTGGCGGCGGTGTTAGCTTCTGAGTTTGGTTCCCTAGTACAGGTGGAAACCACGGCTATCAGCGAAACAGGGGTTTTAGTTACGGGTTGGCAATTTTGGCGAAACCATCAGCATCAGTTAGTTTCTCCCCATTTGTTAGCGATCGCCACTTTACCCTTACCCTCCCTAGAAAATCCCCTAGTAGCCGGGACCGTCGCCTACTACAAACAGCAGCGCCAGGACTGGTTTCGGCTATATTTACTCCCCGCCGCCTTAAGAGAGTTACAGGGTGCTGTCGCTCCCGTTCGCCACAAACAAGGTATCGTAGCCCTATTAGATAGTCGGGTAACTCGTCGCACCTATGGAAAACAGGTACTAACAGCCCTGAGTCCCCACGTTCAAATCGATTATCTCGACACCACCTGGTTAAATATTTAACTGGCTTGATTGTCCTTGCTAACAGTGCTATGATACCATCAATTTCCTTTCCCCAATTGGGCCAAGTTTTTAACTCGGTTTTTTTGATAATCGCCCACCATTTAAATTAGATCTATGAATCAAAAATTGGCAATTCCCCTACTTAGCTTAATCCTGAGTGTGGGCTTTACTGGATATGCAGCGGCGGAAACTGTTTTAGAACAAATTGAACGAACTGGAGTCCTGCGGGCGGGTGTACGGACTGATGCGGTTCCCTTTAGCTATTTAAACGATAATGGCGAGATCGAGGGATATTCTGTCGATTTGATTAGGTTGATTCATGGTCGCCTTGAAGAGAAGCTAAACCAGCCGATCCGGTTGGAGATGACTACTGTTACCCTCCAAGATCGCTTTGAACAAGTCCAAAAGGGAAACCTAGACCTGGTGTGCGAGGCTACTAGCATCACCGCTGAACGGGAAAATGGGGTGGATTTTTCTACTCCCTTTTTTGTAACGGGGATTCAGATGTTAGTCAAAACTGAAAATCGCGATCGCCTTGACCCCACCCAACTATCCGAAACAGACATTTCAACCGTTAGCTTGGAACGGGTTACCATTGGATTTTTAGAATCTACCACCGCTGATAGCGAGTTGCGCCCAGTTTACCCAGAAGCCCAATGGGAAGCCGTCCCTAGCCGCGCTGAAGGTATCCGCCGCTTACAGGCGGGGGAATTACAAGGCATTGTTAGTGATGGTATTCTGTTGCTTGGACAGTTGTGGAAAGATGGGAGCGATCGCCAGAACTTTCAACTGGTTCCCAGCCAACCCCTGACCTTCGAGAATTACGGATGTATCCTACCCATGAACAGCCGGGAGTGGAGCCGAGTAGTTAATTCAACTATTGCCAGCCCAGAAAACACTACCCTTTGGAATCAATGGTTTGATACCAACCAAGGTAGGTTCCCTTATCGTAAATTTGAATAAGTATTGACCGAGAATATGCCGATCAACAAACCGGGAAATCTGGAGGGGGTTTCTCGTGTTTTGGGGAGGCGAAATTAATCGTATATTCTGCCTGCATGAGTTTTGACATCCGCCTATCCGTCCCGGCGTGCGCTAACGGGGCTTTCCATCTATTTCAACAAATCAAAGATTGACAATTGTTGAAATGCTGGACGGGTTGACGCTTCATTGAGATGTGCTTTCTTTACAGAAAGTCTGACCCTCTCTCCACATCCGTTTAAAGTCTCCAAATGCCCTCCGGCGACCTTAATATTAATCGCAGCGTTAACATCTCTATCATGAGATGTGCCACAATTTAAACAAGTCCACTCTCTCATATTTAATTCTTTTTTGCCACCGCGAAAACCGCAGCCAGAACCGGTTTGAGAAGTGGGAATCCATCTATCAATGACACGAAAATCACGCCCGTACATAACAGATTTAACTTCTAGCATTGTTCTCAAACTGCGCCAACCCAAATCTGAAATAGCACGGGATAGTTTTCGGTTTTTCATCATCCCTGAAACCTTTAAATCTTCCAAGACTATCGTTTGGTTTTCACGAATAATCCGAGTTGACAATTTCTGAAGAAAATCGTTTCTGGTATCAGAAATCTTGGCGTAAAGTTTAGCTAATTTCTTTCTAGCAACTTCCCTTCTTTGACTGCCTTTCTGTTTCCTCGACAAATTACGTTGTCATCTTCT
>NZ_JBIMLI010000063.1:2518-26597 GCF_051859755.1 Limnospira sp. | reverse complement strand
AGGTCTCGCACCATACTTGGTATTATACCGTATTGCCGTAAAATGTTAACCTAATTTGAGATTAAATCATGCTCCCACAAATTCAATTTAATGGGATTTCTTCGACTGCCAGCACAGAAACGCGGTTCTGAACCTACAGTCCCTAGATCGAAAAAGGCATTTAGGCTATGGGGTAGCCAGCCAGGTTTCGGTGTGTGTTCTGGAGGCAGCACACAACCACATTGGTCAACTGTCAGCTAGATCATCGGTTCCAATCAGCCTTAATTCCTCGATCGCCAATTGGCTAATTGCTCGGTGAATTTGAGCCGCGATCAGGTCCCAGGAGTTTCCCCCCAAGTATTGCCGTTACAAAATCGGGCATTTGGATTGGTGGCTAATTTAACACAAGTATACAAAGCTGGGTGAAACTTGGGACATTTAATTTATCAGCCAAAATTAATTAATTGTTCAAGATATACCAGAGCATATCATCTGTGGTACTATAACAGTAGGTTTTTGTGGTTGCCGGATCAGGTCTGGGCAAAACTAAGTAACTAAACATTGTGATCAGGTGTAAGTGATGGCTGTTGCGTTTAAACCCCGCCGCCCCAGTAAACGGGTCGAGGTGAACCCTTTTGTTGTAGTCCAAAATCCTCACAATGTGGTTTCTCTCGATCGCATTCGTCAGAACCGGGTCAAACCGGCTCCCTACTCCCGACAGGAACCTCCCATCAGCACCATAGAGGCTCAAACTACAGTGGTGGAAGTTCTGCCCAGGACGCAGGAACTACCCCTATGGTTAAAATCTCTAATTACTGTTAAACAACTGTCATCGATCGCAGCCTGTGTTTTGATGGGGGGTGCTATGACTTTCTATGGGCTGAAGGTTTATGGGGAGTCTCGCTGGACAGGACAATATCCGAGACTAGAACATCTGCGACAACAAGAGCAACAACTGCGCCTGGCTAAGGAAATACTCAAACATACTATTGTAGAATCGGCCGGTGACCCTGATGCGGGTTTGGAAATTCCTACCCCTGATAATATTATATATGTGCAACCAGCCCCTCCGCGTCCAGCTACGGGGCGAGAACTTTCCTCGATTGTCAATCCTCCCTGGTCTTCGCCTCCTCAAACAAATCGGCCTTTGGCTTATTAGCAGTCAGGTAATGCTTCTCGACCCATGATAGGAGTGCTTCTGGGACAATGGCGCGTAAAGATCGAACACAGTTGGTTAATACTAGCAGGGTGAAATAGCCAATGGCTTCTTCTGATTATTCTTCGGGTTCGAGTCGATCGCATGAATCTGGTTTTTCTTCCCGTGGTAATCGTCAACCATTACGGGGCAGAATCAAGAAGCGATACAGCCAAGGCGACACTATGCGATCGCCAGGTTCTGCTAGTGTTTACCATCCCCCAAAAAATCTAATCTCTAAACCCTCTAGCAGAGTCTCCCACAGGAGGCCAAAGCCGATTAAGTCCGCTAAATGTAGTCCGGTTCGCCTGTACTTGGTGTGGTTAATCCTACTGGCGGGAATTTTAGGGCTAGGTATTCGCGTATTTCATCTGCAAATCATCGAAGGTCCTTTTCTGCAAGAAAAAGCTCAATATCAGCAACAACAGCGTTCTCTACCGTTTATTCCCCGTCGTCCCATTAGCGATCGCAATGGTACAATTCTGGCTTTTGATCAGCAGATATATACCCTGTATGCTCACCCAGTTTTGTTTAAAAGCCCGCCGGAGGAAATCGCCCAGCAACTAGCCGGAGTAGTGGTAAGGACTGATCTAAGCAGTCCCACCACTCAGGAACTGCTGAATTTATTTAATGTAGCCCAGAGTGGTCTAAAGGTGGCGGATGGGTTATCAGAACAGGTGAGGCGCAGGATTCTCCGATTACAGATTGATGGCTTAGAATTAGTTCCTGAGCGGCGGCGACTTTATCCCCAACAAAATTTAGCTGCTGATGTTGTCGGTTATGTAGACAAAGAAGGCCGAGGTCAAGCCGGAGTTGAGTATAGTCAGGAAAACCTGCTTAAACGTAGTATGCCTTCCCTGCTGTTCCAACGGGCGGTAAATGGCGCATGGGTTCCCTCTCAACTGGCTGGGGGTTTTATCCAAATGGATGACCTAGAATTGCGGCTAACCATTGATTCTCGTATGCAGCGCATTGTCCGCAGCACCCTAGCGGAACAGGTGGAGGCTTTTAACGCCAAACGGGGAACTGTGATTGTTATGGATGCCGAAGATGGTTCTATACTTTCGTTGGTGAATGAGCCTTCTTATGATCCTAATCATTACTATAAGTTTGACAAGGAACTATTTAAAAATTGGGCTTTGACGGATTTATATGAACCCGGTTCTACCTTTAAGCCGATAGCAGTGGCTTTAGCTTTAGAGGCTAAGGCGATCGCACCAGATAGTTACATTAATGATGAAGGTAGCATTCAGATCGGACCTTGGACTATCTCTAATGCTGATTATAGTTCCGCAGGTGCTAGGGGCAATGTGTCGATTACCGATATCGTCAAATATTCGAGTAATATCGGCGTGGTGCGGATTGTGCAACGCCTGGACCCAAAAGTTTATTATCAGGGTCTACAGCGTCTAGGTATGGGGAAAGTCGTTAATGTTGACTTACCCTTTGCGGCGACTGGTCTGCTGAAAAGTGCTGAAGACTTTGTGAATGTACCGATTGAGATTGCTACCAGTTCCTTTGGTCAGGGATTGTCGATTACTCCTCTGCAATTAGCCCAAATCAATGCTACTTTAGCCAATGGTGGTAAGTTGGTAACACCCCATGTCGTACAAGGGTTGTTTAATAGCCAGGGACAGTCCTACTTGCAAACTTCCATCCCACAACCGGAGCAGGTTTTTTCCGCAGAAACCGCCCAAACCGTTTTGGAGATGATGGAAACTGTAGTTACGGATGGGACTGGTAAAAATGCCCACATTCCCGGATATCGCATTGCTGGAAAAACCGGAACTGCTCAAAAAGCTAGTTCTACGGGTGGTTATTATCAGGGGGCTTATATTGCCAGCTTTGTTGGTATTATCCCCGTGGACAACCCTCGCTATGTAGTTGTAGCGGTAGTGGATGAACCAGAAGGGGGAAGTGGTGGATTGGTGGCTGCTCCCATTGTTAGGTCAGTAATGGAGGGGCTGATTAAAGTTGAACAGATACCCCCATCTAAGTTTTAGTGGGACTTCACCAGGCTATATGATTAAATTTGAACATCCATCGACCTGATCATGTCATGAAGCTAATATTTTTAGGTTCGGGTTCAGCCTTTACCGTGGGGGCTGATAACTTTCAATCTAATATGATGCTGGTAGCAGAAAATAATCGGAAACTGTTGATTGACTGTGGGAGTGATCTGCGACATTCTCTGTATCAGTTGGGATGGTCTTATCGAGATGTTACTGATATTTATATTAGCCATATTCATGCTGACCATACGGGAGGCTTGGAATATATGGGGTTTACGACTAAATTTGACCCTAATTGCTCACGCCCTAAACTTTACCTGAGCCAAGAACTGGTTGACCTGGTATGGAATAATTGTCTGGCGGGAAGTATGACTTCTATTGAAGATGATTTGGCTACATTAGAAACCTATTTTGATATTGAACCGATTTCTCCGGGGTCTGGTTTTACTTGGGAAGGGGTTGATTTTACTTTGGTTCCTACTATTCATATTCAAGACAAATATCAGGATGTTCCTAGTTATGGTCTGAGTTTCTCCGTGGGGGGAGTTGAGGTGTTTTTGACTACGGATACTAAGTATTGTCCGCAAAAATTGCAGGGTTTTTATGAAAGTGCTAATCTGATTTTTCATGATTGCAATACGGCTCCAGTTACTGGGGGTGTTCATGCTCACTATCAGGAACTTATCACCCTACCCGACAAGATTAAAAATAAAATTTGGCTGTATCACTACCCGCCAGGTTCGCTGCCTAATCCTCAACAGGATGGCTTTCAAGGGTTTATTAAACGGGGGCAAACTTTTGTTTTTGAAGATGGTAAATTTTTGGTAGAAATGCCAACTAAATAATGGGGGTAATGGGTGATAGATAATGGGTAGCACACCGCCGCCCCTGGTCTGGGGTGGATGGTGTCCATGGCCCTAGGCTTTTTTCGGCAATTGCTGAAATTCCAGAAAAGAATCGATATACTCGTTGGAAGCGTCGAATTTAACAGCATGAAACATAACCCCAACCCCACTTCGGAGTTCTCGGAGTCGGCGGAGGAAATTCCTAATCAATTTGATATCATTGTGGTGGGAAGTGGTGCGGCTGGACTCTATGCCAGTCTTTGCATTCCGCCTCATTTGCGCGTCGGTTTAGTTACTAAAGATAGCCTGGGAAGTGGCTCTAGTCCCTGGGCTCAGGGTGGCATTGCGGCGGCTATTTATCCCCCAGATACGCCAGAATTACACCTGGAGGATACTTTACAGGCGGGGGCGGGATTATGCGATCGCCAAGCTGTACAGTTTTTGGTAGACCATGCGGCGGAGGCGATCGAGTTTTTAGTGAATTTGGGTGTGGACTTTGACCGCACTGGAGAAAAATTAGCCACTACCCTAGAAGCCGCCCACTCTTATCCCAGGGTTCTCCACTCCCGCGACACTACGGGAAGGGCGATCGTTGATGTCCTCATGGCTACGGTATTGAAACGCCCTAATATTCAGGTGGTTTCTGGGGCGATCGCTTTAAGTATATGGCAAAATCCTCAAACTGGGCGTTGTCAGGGTGTTAGTGTCCTGTATCAAAGTCAAATTCGCTGGCTACAAGCTAAGGCTGTCGTATTAGCCACTGGTGGCGGCGGTCAAGTTTTCGCCAAAACTACTAACCCTGAAGTTAGCACCGGAGATGGCATTGCGATCGCATGGCGAGGGGGGGCTGCGGTCCGAGATTTAGAATTTTTCCAATTTCACCCCACAGCCTTAATGAAACCCGGCGCACCCCATTTTTTAATCAGTGAAGCTGTGCGAGGAGAAGGGGCTCATTTAATCGATCGCCAAGGGCGGCGTTTTGCCTTTGACTATCACCCAGCCGGGGAATTAGCCCCTAGAGATGTCGTGAGTCGCGCCATTTTTATGCACCTACAAAAAACCTCAGATCACCCCGCTGAGGATAATGTGTATTTGGATATGCGACCCATACCACCAGATCAAATTCGCCATCGTTTTCCGAATATTATTAACGTCTGTCAACATTGGGGCATTGATGTCTTTAATGAACCTATGCCTGTGGCTCCTGCTGCCCATTATTGGATGGGAGGTATTACCTGTGATTTAATGAATCGCACCTCTATGCCAGGGTTATATGCCATTGGAGAAACTGCCAGCACCGGAGTTCACGGCGCTAACCGTTTGGCTAGTAATTCCCTATTGGAGTGTTTGGTTTTTGCTTCTCAATTATCCAAAATTGAAATGGATTTGACTGACCATAAATATATCGATTATACACCTTCCATGATATTGGTGCAAGGTAAATCTGATTATACTCAAGAATTAGAGAAAATGGAGGAAATTCGCCACAGTTTGGCGGCTTTGATGTGGGAAAGTGCCGGAATTTGTCGGACCCAAACCGTCCTAGAAGCAGCTATCCCCATTGTTTTAAATTGGCGCAAGGAGTTGCAAAAATTACAAATCAGTAAATATTTGCTGACCATGAATCCTCGGCAAAATATGCAGTTATTATCTCCTGAATCGGGCAAAACTTTGAAAGCGTTGGCGGAAACTTTCAACCTGTTAGATATCGGATATTTGATTCTGCGAAGTGCCACTTTTCGCAAGGAAAGCCGAGGGGGACATTACCGCCTAGATTACCCAGAAACTAGCCCAGATTGGCAAATTCATACTGTGAATCGGGTTAATCTACCGACGAAATGATTAACCAGGATTAGCCATCCCATTAGTAGGAGAGGGTTAATCCATGGCGATACTCATTTAGGAGTCGATTAATCTTGGGCGGTCACATTCTCATAAACCCCCTTATCTCGCTTGACTAGCTTGGTAAACCCCGCATTTCTGTAATCAGCATTAGAAGTGGGAATAGACAGCATGGGTGAACTCAAGAGGCGACGGACGGGTGCATCTTCTGGGGTATCCCCCACTTCACAACCCGCTAACTGACAAACCTCGCCCCAGGTTTTCACCTCCCGATTGATACTGTGCATCACCTCAATCTTGCGGTTATTGCTAGGACACAAATAATCGTAGATTGGCATAGCAGTTTTCTCAAACAGATAAAGAAGCCCTATATTCATTTTTACCATAAAAACTTAAAATTTACATAAAATTTGAACGACACGGCCCTATTGATGATAATCTATGTCGTAGCGATGAAGCCCCACCGGGGTTAGGGATGATTTACGGACTCTGGTGGGTCTCAACCCTGGTCTGGTTGTCTGAGATCTAGTTTTAAGGAGAAATTTAGATGAGTGATTTTAAGCCTACCCCGGAGACGGATTTAACCACTACTCAATTATTAGACCGATATCACATTAATGATACTAGCCTCCTCAAAACCTGGGCAACACTGCACGGATTAAATGGCAATCGTAGCACCTATTCCCCTCAAGAAATCGATTTGCTGGATCATGTTCATCATCACCTTCATAATTTGGGGATGACTATTGATGAATATCAAAATCTACTTAACCGCCGTCCTTATCGTACTAATTATCAGCCTCCACAACCTGTTAATAATTCCTCTCATTCCCCCAATTCCTCGGCGGAAACTACCCCGACATCTGATGATGAAATGGTGGATGGTGCGGCGGCTACCGTTGACCTGTTAATGGCTCAATATTCCGAGGCGATCGAATGTGTCGGAGAACGCATTGCCGAACACTTTATTGATGAATTAGATGCCTCGGTTATGCGACATTTGGCGAAAAAAGTCCAGGAACGTCAGGCGATGAAATCTGGTCAGCCTAATCGTTTTTTGCGGACTATTCAATCGGTTTTAAAGCCTAGCAATAATCCCAGGTTGACTGATGCTAAATCGGAACCCTGGGAAATGGAAAGTAATCATCGTTTGGGATAAGTTATGATTAATCAGGCTGATATCCCTAAAAACGTCGATGGGGAATTGGCACTGTAGACCATCGATTTGTCTGATTTTCTAAACGTGCTAATCTCCAGATTCTACCTTGGGCTTGTCTTTGTAGGTAAATCTGAAATCGGTTCTGCTGTTCCCGCCACCAGCGATCGCTAAATTTAACACTCAGGTTATAGGTTCCCTCAACTTTAAATCCTTGGAGGTTGTTAATCATTATTGGTTCCATATTCGAGATGGCTACCCGTGTGATTTTAAATGATTGGGGAGACCTGGCAAAATCTGATTGTAGCTTGAGTTGTTGATGGATTTCTTTAATCTGTATGGTTAGGGCTTGTTGAATTAAGGTGGGTGTTGGTGTTATTCCCACCGGAGAACATCCCCATAACGTCAATGCTAATAAAGGTATAATTACAGTGATTATAGGTAATTTCCTGGTAGGGGTAAATTTTCTAACCCACAGGCGATCGCTCATTTTAGCCCAAAATTTCTCAATACTGTTTACAGACTGGGATCTGCTCCCATCATCTTACCCTGGAAAATTGCCTAAAATTATGTTATCATATAACAGTGATCATCACCATACCATCCATAAAATGAAAACCACAACCCCTAGGCGGAAGGTCGCCAAATTAATCAACATTTTAGGGCTATTTATGGCAACAGTGGCTATATTGGTGTTTGCTGCTAGTGAACCCGGAAAAGCGAGTAACTGTTTAAATTCCAGCCATTGGGTAGCCGCCTATAATAACCGACAAGTTAATCATACACATATTTTTTGTGGGGAGCTGAATCAACGGGGGAGACTGGTAGGATTTCATTCGCGTCCTGGGGGAAGAAATCCCTCCACTGTTGCCAGATTTAACATTACCCAACCCGCCAATAGTCAGGGTATTTACGCAGGAGAATGGACTTATCAAGGGTCATCTCAAGCCACCAAATTTTCGACTATGTTTCCCGATCGCTGTACTCCCACACAGGTAATTAACTCCATTGCTCACGCCGCCGACAATAGGATATCATGTCCTTCTAACGCTCCTAATTGGGCTTGGTGTGGCTATAATAGCCCTAGCGGCGGAGATAATCGGTTTTGTCAGGCTAATGATGGCAGCCAATACGTCGTCGTTGGGGCTACTAATTCAGATGGTAAAATTAACACAGGATTTCCTTTAAGGTTGTCAAGATGAGTATGGAAACTAATTGGGACTGGTCAGAGTGGAAACAACAAAGTAACGCCCACCGCCTGGTAGTGGAATTTTTAACTTTGGATGTTCAAGATAACTGCGAATATGTTAGGCATATCTGCAATCAAATTGCGGCGTTAGAAAATGGCGAAATTGCTGATTGTATCTGTTCTGGTAATGCTTATTATGTGAGTTTGTCCCCCCAAAATGTGACCATTGAGAATTTGATTATAGATGATGAACCCATCGAAACTATCTCTCTCAATGAGTTTAAACAGGCTATTTTATGCTGGCAAGAAAAACTTGAAAGTTAGATGAAATAATGGGGGATAAACTGGCTAGTATTCTGGGTGATGGGGGTACGATCTTCTCGAATACCAATCCCGGCTGCTTCCCCACCGATAACCCAAGAACCCAGCACCGGATAACAACCTTGAAATTCTGGGAGGGGAAAGTAGGCTTGATAAATCACGGGTACATCTTGATATATCCCTGGGGTTTGATAAGTGCGATCGCCATAATAAATGCTAATATTAGCACCCTCTCGGGAGAAAATAGGTTTACTGATGTAGGGATGTCGCAGGGGGCTAGAATCGAAATAAGCAGGTAATAAATTAGGGTGATCTGGAAATAATTCCCAGAGAATTGGTAAAATCGCCTTATTGCTGAGAATCATTTTCCAGGGTGGTTCTAGCAATTGCATCGGTTCATTCAGCAGAAACTGGCTAAATTCATCATCAACTATCCACTCCCAAGGGTAGAGTTTAAACATTAACTTAATTGGCTTATATTCCCAATCACAAAAACACATCCTATGAGAATCCCAACCCACTTCATCTATATATAGATGTTTGGTTTCAAAACCTGCTTGCATCGCCAAATCTCTTAAATATTCAACAGTCCCCAAGTCTTCCTCTGTATCCCGTTCGCAGGTGAAATGTAGATACTTTCCTTGTGGGGGTGAATTTTCGTAAATTGTCTGGAATTGGGCTAGTAATTTTTCATGAATTGAGTTAAACTGATCAGCATCAGGAAAAACCTCTTCTAACCACATCCATTGTACCACACTGGCTTCTAACAAAGCCGTCGGAGTATCGGCATTATATTCCAGTAATTTGGGGGGGTTAACGCCATCATAAGCCAAGTCAAACCGACCATATAAACTCAGGTCTTCCCGCGTCCAAGACCGACAACATAGTTCAAAAAAATCTGGGTCGATTGACAGTTGCTGATAACGTTGTTCCGACACAATACAATCAACGGCTTCTAAGCAGAGTTCGTGTAGTTCCTGGGTAGCCGCTTCTATTTCGTCAATTTGTTCGCTGGTAAATTGATAACAAACCCTTTCGTTCCAATACAATCCATCTAGTTCGTAGAAATGAAATCCCACCTCGTCGCATTTGTCTTGCCAGTCAGAACGAGGTGTGATTGAAATACGCTGCATTTTTGAACTTACCATAGTCTGATTACTAGAATATGCTATCAGAGGGGGTTTGTCAAGGGGAAAATCTTAAAAAAACCTTAAATTCCTCAGCCTTGATGGTTATCGCTTTTTCAAGTAGTTATTATACCACTCAAGTAACCCACCATTGATAGAACCGACCACACCACCGACTAGCAGGAAGACGAAAAGACTCCAAAATAAGGCAGAAATTCCGGGATTTAAGATATATTGATTTTGGTCATCTTTCACCAGGAAACCTTGTTCAATATGACCGGAAACCGCCGAAGCGACAATACCTCCCGCACCCAGTCCAGCCCCGAGAATTTGGATGGTGTGTTCTAAGGAGCGATCGCATTCTGTTTGTTCAATTTCTACTAATCCGCGAATGGTGTTAATCAGTTCTGAAAACAAGTCTTGTCCGGGGATTAAATACTCTAAATCGACTTCTATTTGTTCGATAAATGTACTTATGGCTTTGGCTTGAAACTCATGCAAAAAAGGCAAGTCATCTTCAGGTAAGGCGATATCTTCCAGTTCTTTCACACAGGTTTGATAGTTTTTTAAGTTGGTTTCAATGGTGTTTAAGTGGAGTTTAATCTCTTGAATATGGTTGAAATATTTAAAGGATAGTCGGGGTAGTTTGGTTAATTCCTGCTTTAAAATCTCTAGTTTTGGCGGGGTGGGTTCTGGTAATTCCTCAAGGATTTTGAGATGGGGGGATAATTGTTGATAGAGTTGTTTCGCCTGTTGATTACACCAACGGGACTGGCGATAAGCATAGAGGATTTTATGGCGACAACATAATAGATTAATCAAGGGTTCATAATATACCCCTTGGCTTTCTAACTGTTGAGTTTCCGGGGAATTATTCAACCAGATTAATAGATGATTGGTAGGGGTTTGATATTCAAAAATCGGACTCCCGAATAACTGACCCTCACTGGGGGGATGTTTTAATAAAAGTTCGGCTTCTGGGGTGGGAAATAATCCCCGAATACAAGCCTTGAGGAAATGGCGATCGCTTTTATTTTCCGCCGCCATGGGTTCAGCCCAAAATAGGAGAGTTTGTCCCAAATCAGATTGGATAAAATCGGGATTTAAGCAATTGTGGGGATTGATAAATGTCTGCAATTCCGAGACTTTCACAACTGCTTCCGGTCGATAAAAAGTAATATCAACGGCGTAGGTATCATGAATTTGCAGCGGATACACTCCCCCCTGAATTTGAGGATAATTAGCATCCGGTTTCCCATAGAAATATAAAAAGGTATCTGGGTCAGGTTTCAACAGTGGGATATGGTCGGAGTTATTATCCGTTGACGCAAAATCAATTTTCCCGTCAGGTTTCTGGATTTGTTTAATCAAGTCTTTTAACTGAGGAGAACCCAATTTAATTCCCAATTCCCGGCATTTTTCCCACAGATGGTCTGATGTTTCAATGGGTTCATCTCCCGACTGCAAAATGTTTCGCAGTTGAAAGGCGATTAAGGTTAGCTTCGGGTTTTTCACAGTCTCTAACTGAGTATCGGCGACCATCTATTAATTATCAGTTGATGATTTCTTGGGGGGAGTTTGCTTAGTTGGCTGACTTTGCACAATGCTATTTTTTAATAACTCTTTAGTGATTCGAGGTTGGCTAGGAGTTGAAGAGAAGCTAGTAGTTCCGGCTAAACGTTGATCACTGGGTTCTGACTGCTGGCTATAAATATAGTTGTTCAATATTTGAAACTGACTATTCACAATATTATTATATTGTTCATACCACATAGATATAGCACTAGATAAGGTTTCAGTATCATCTGCTAAGGGTTCAATTAACTTAAGTAGTTCTTGACGTTTTGGGTCGGTAAACAATTGAGGCTGTTCCTGTAGGAGTTGGACAAAAGCGGCTAAGTTTTGTTCCTCAAAAGACATAGACTTATTTGAAAACGCATCATTATATCCATTGTATCAGATTTCTGGTTTGGGTGCGAATTTAGAAACCCGGTTTCTGGGACTTTGGTTAGATAGACAATGGGTAATCCCAGATGATAGAATAGGGTAGGGGGTGTCTCAACCATTAAAATTAGCTTTGCGAACCCCTAAAAATCCCCATTTATATAGTGCTTTGAGGAAAACAACATGACCGACTTAAAAGAAATCACTATTAAAGTTCCGATTGATATCGCCGAATATTATCGCCATGCTGACCAACTCGAAAAGCTACAGATAGAGACGAAGATTGCTTTTGTGCTAAAAAATCAATTGCTTTCCAGGACATCAGCGACAAACAAGCTGCGTCAAACCATGACAGAAATCGGAAAAAAAGCAGTTGATAACGGATTGACTCCCGAAATTTTAGCCAGTATTTTAAATGACATCGAATTTAGAAACCCGGTTTCTTTGAGAAACCGGGTTTCTGTAACTTTCCCCACCGCACAAAATGCCCCCCAGTAGTAGGGAGAAGCAAAGGGTTGATCATCTTTTATCTGTTGTAAAGACATCCTTAACTTCATTTTGTGGGCGGGTTTTATCCAATTTAATAAATCGGATTTCGTGACATTCCTTAACCATTTTTGGGCAGAATTTAAAGCGATCGCTACATTATATCCATCCCTTAATAATTCATAAAACCGAATCATTAATAACGCCGTGGAAATATCACTAACCGCCCAAAGGGAACTCACCACATTAGTCGAACCCGCCACCAAAAAGCCACTGGGTAAGCCGATATATTCATCACTGTTGGAGAGAATATCAATCAACCCCGTCTCGCAGGCGGAAAGCGTCACCAACCGACAGCAACCCAAATCGAAAGTAAACACATCCCCCAACGTTAAACATTGACTTAAATCAACAGTTTTGTTATCATTAACAGGTAGGTGGCAGTTGCGGTCAATCGGCGAGGGAGGCGGTTCTAGGTAGCAGTTGGCGAGTAATAAAGCGGACAGTAGGGGATTGGCAAAATTAAAATAACCGTGGCAGGAAAAATGGTGACAATGGGCTGATTTTAGTTTCCTTTGGTGTGCAGAATTTAACTCGGTTTTGGTCGCCTTTTTGTGAGCTAAAATAGTCTGGGGTTGAAAATCGCTGGAAATGGTCTGAACTTCTAAGTTGGTAAACTCCAAATCTTCGGTGGGGTTTTGGATGGCAAAAAGTTCCGAAAAATTCGGGCGATCGCGATTATTTGCCGTTTGCAGAAGTTGACAACTGGGTGCATAACTAACCCCGCCGGAAAATCGATCCATTAAATAGGTGATATTTCTCCCCGATACCGAGAGGGGGATAGCGTGAAGGGGGAATAAATGCAGGAAGCGGTTAGGAATTAAAACCAGGCGATCGCATTTGTTAGCCGTCTTCTGGATAGTCGCGAGCAGTTCATGAATATGGAGAATTTCCCCCAGTTTTTGCAGGCGGGAAATCAGGCTATTTTGCCAATTTTGACTCGTGCGGTTTTGATAAGCATTTAAGTAGTCATTAGCCCACTGGATTAATTGCTGATAATCTGCTGGACTAGACTGCCAGAGTGTCACCCTTTCCCCGTCGGTTGCGGTGGGTTTTGTCGGGGGTGTGACGATAAACACCAAAAAGCGATCGCTCAAAATATACCATTCTAAAATCGCCGTATTTTCCCCTGTTAACGCTTGAATTTCTGCAAAAGGCATAGGCTGAACCTTTTGGGTGCGGCGGAATTCCGGGTCAATGGGGGTAATATCAAGGTTAATCAGGCGATCGAGTTGTTCCTGAAGTTGGTGGAGGCGGCTGCGGTCTGGCGGTGAAGTTGGCGCGGTGGTGACATTAGCGCCGCGTTCTCCCATTGTTGTGCCGCCAAAGTTGTCGCGGTTGCGTTCTTCAATTTCCAGGCGACGTTGTTCGGTTTCGATATCTCCACGCAGGCGGGTGAGTTCATCGAGGACGGTTTGGGGAATATCGCCTTTGGGGTAAAGGTCACGGGTTGCCATGAGTTCAACCAGGTTACAGGTTTTGCTGCGTTCCACATATTCAATGGCGGCGGTATAGTTTTTCAGTTCGATGCAAACTTCGACCATGTGTTGATAAAGCGTCTGCCATTCTTCGGCTAATTTCTGTTTATCTGCATCTCCCCCTTTAACAATTTCTGTCCGGATATCTTCGACGGTTTCAATGGCATTATCAAAGGTATCATAAGCGAGTTGCCATTGTTTTAATTCTTGATAAGCAACCCCTAAATTAAATGATGTTTCTACATAATTGTAAGGAAAAGCTTGGCGGGTTCTCACTTCTAAAGCGTCTTGATAGTAAGCGATCGCCTTTTCAATATTCTCGGCACGCTGACCTAACGGGAATTTTGCTATTAAATCGCCAAATATCACAATAATAATCCCACGCTTCCTGAATATGGCGATTATTTTCAAATCTAAGTATAGCATCACTATAGCTAAGTGTCAACCCCAGAGAAACCCGGTTTCTTCGAGAACCGGGTTTCTTTATCCGCCATTAAATCATCAACAGTCACTGGTTGAGTTTTACCCTGTTTATATTCAGCATGAGCCTCAACAATACTCTCAGCAATTTCTTTCCGCCTTTTTTCGGATAATCGTTTTTGCAGAATTTCAATTAAAAAATCTTGCTCGGACTCCGACAGAGACTCTGCTAGTTCCAAAACTTGATGAAAATTAGCTGGTGGCATAATCCTCTGATGTGGTAAGTATTAACAGTTAGTGATTAGATACCAAGAAGCACTCATAAACCCAGTTTTCGAGAACCGGGTTTTTTTTACTAAGAAGAAGAATCACGGCGAGTCAAAGCATCTAAGAGGTTGCGGTGATATTCTGGGACTGTATCAGTTGGCGTGGGTTGACTGGTTTCAGGAGTCGGGGGAGTTGGAGTAGTGTTTTGGGTTGCAGGTGCTGGTGTAGGCTGTTGTTTATAAGCCGGACGACCATAACCCATAATCCCCCCAGGACGACGTTGGCGACGCATGACTGCTCCGCCATTAGATTCATTACCAACCGCTGTGTTACCCTCAATACTGGTGACACTACCATCAGAATGAATAGTTTCTACAATTCCCACATGATCAGAGATACCGTCCCCCTGCCAACAGTAAAATACCACATCCCCAACCTGTGGCTGAGAAAACCATCGGCCCTGTCTCTGAAACCAATGTACCCCATCTTGACAATAGGCAAATCCTTTGGAGGTGCGAATTGGTAGGGTCAGACCCGCGCGATCGAAGCAGTAGGACACGAAAATCGCGCACCAAGGCACATGATTCATACCATACCACTGACCATATTTATTTTGATTACTGTGTGGGGGTGATTCAGTGTAGCCTATTTCCGCCACAGCCACTCGCAGAACATCATTTGCTGTCGTCATGGTAGAATTTTCCTTTACTATTTATCTTAGTTATATCTCAATTATCAAATCATTAGTTTAGTTTTTGGTCTCCAATTAGCACAGTTTCTCAACTGTCCTGATACCCAGAACCCCTGGCACTACTAAAAATCTCCGCTGCCACCATCATTTTACAACAGTATTGATCTAGATCACTGTCTTAGTCCACTCAAATCACTCTCCGAATTGATCAAATTCACCAACCTTTAGCCATAATATCACAGAAATTGTCTGTCATCTGCCGCATAATGGAAACCATAACAGGGAGCCGGGAATCAGGAGTTAAAAGGACTCTACCCTTAGCGTCAGTGGTCTGTTTAATAACTGTCCTGGTAACTGCTATATCAAAGCACCAAATCTGGGGAGACAGTATCATGAAAGCTAATGGTTCCAAAAAGTCGTTTTTTATTAATCTCAAAGGTGCGGATCTGACTAATGCTAATTTGGCGGGTATTAATTTGGGTAAGGCAGATTTAGAACACGCTATTTTTGAGGGTGCTAATCTGCAAGATGCTGATTTTAGTCAGGTTCGCAATTTGCGGGTTTCCCAAATTAAACAGGCTGTAAATTGGCAATCTGCTCGTTATCATCAATCTCTTCAACAAGAATTAGGTATCGCCAACTATTGAAAGAAGCAAATCGGGACGCAACGACTGAAATAGTGTTGCGTCCACAGTTAGTCTGAGATAAATTATGATTTAATGATATGGGATAGACTCAATCTGGCTAGTGAAATTAACTTGTTAACCATAATTTAAACAATTGGTCATCCCGCAACTGCGATCGCCTATTTAAACTTAGAGGGAATTTCGATACAATAATCATCATAGTAATTTATGGCGATCGCATATTTTATGACCTCAAATGTCAAACCCCCATCTAGTCCCGACCCAGAATTAGAAATCACCGAAGAAGACGAAGAACAATCAGAGTTAGACTATTTTTTTGACGAACCCGGAACCCTCCCCGGAACCCTAGACCTGAAAAGTGATGCAGTTCCTCCTCAACTGGTAGTCATTGAGTACAACCAGACTACTGCTATGCGTACTATCATCAACAGTCCCTCAGAATATACTCGTTATCATGATTCTGAATGTATATCCTGGTTAGATATACAAGGTTTAGGAAACTTAGAAACCTGGCGACAGATGACCGAAATTTTTAACCTTCATCCCATTGCTTTAGAAGATGTGGTGAATGTTCCTCAGCGTCCGAAAGTTGTTTATTATGACAATCCCGATCATGTAGTAATTATCGCTTGGATGGTCATGTTAAGTCCCCGGTCTCAAAAATTACATAAAGAACAGGTTAGTATTATTTTAGGGGAACATTATGTAATCACAGTTCAAGAAAAGCCTAAATATGACTGTTTAGAACCTGTCAGAAATCGGATTCGCCAAAATCAAGGTAATATTACCAAATATGGCACGGACTATCTGGCTTATGCTATTTTAGACGCGATTATTGATGAATTTTTCCCGGTCTTAGAAGTCTATAGCGATATGCTAGAAGATTTAGAGGATGAGGTTTTGTTTCAGCCACAATCCAAAACCATGCAGAATATCTATAAAACGAAACGGGATCTGATTGTTTTACGTCGCGCGATCTGGTATCAGCGAGAATCCTTAAATATCCTGATTCGCGACAAAAATAAATTGGTCAGCAAAAAAGTGCGAGTTTATCTGAGAGACTGTTATGATAATACAGTCAATATTCGCGATATGCTGGAGACTTACCGGGAGTTAGCCTCAGATCTGATTAGTATTTACCTGTCGTCTATGGGAAACCGCATGAATGAAATCATGAAAGTTTTAACGGTCATCTCGACAATTTTTATTCCCCTAACCTTTGTTGTCGGTGTCTATGGAATGAACTTTGACCCGGAAACCTCCCCCTGGAATATGCCAGAATTAAAATCCTATTATGGTTATCCAATATCCCTAGCATTAATGGCAATTAT
Organism: Limnospira sp.; assembly: GCF_051859755.1. Classification (NCBI taxonomy): domain Bacteria; kingdom Bacillati; phylum Cyanobacteriota; class Cyanophyceae; order Oscillatoriales; family Sirenicapillariaceae; genus Limnospira; species Limnospira sp. Next base: position 9,607 of record NZ_JBIMLI010000063.1, on the reverse strand, counting down.
GGCGGGTAGTTTAATTTACTTTTTTTGGAAACGAGGTTGGTTTAATGATTTCTCCCAATTTGACCGCGACCATTAGTGAAAATCTGGGTAATTCCGCAAATAGCCACTATTTGACTGTTTTTTGTTCACCTTCACAGCTAACTTACTATGAAAACTGAACAGATAATTGCTGGACGCTATCGAATCATCAAATGCTTAGGAGAAGGGGGATTTAGTACCACATACTTAGCCATAGATCAGCAAAATTCGGCTAATTCTCCCTGTGTGGTTAAACACTTCTCCCCCCAATGGAAAGGTCGGGAAAGTCTCGCCAAAGCCTCGGAACTATTTGAACTAGAAGCCACCCGTTTAGAAAATCTCGGTAAACATCCACAAATCGCCCAAATTTTTAATTACTTTAAAGTTGACAATAGCCAGTATTTGGTGCTAGAATATATTGAGGGTGATAATTTATCGGAAATCCTCGCCAAGAGGGGAGTATTTAACGAGTCTCAAATTCGCTACCTACTGGCTAACTTATTGCCAGTGCTAGAATTTGTACATTCCGAGAATATTATCCACCGAGACATCAAACCAGAGAATATTATCCGTTCTGCTAACGGACAATTGGTGCTGGTAGACTTTGGCGCAGCTAAAGAGGCGATCGGTAGTGCTTTACTACGCACAGGAACTATAATTGGCACACCGGAATATATTGCTCCGGAACAACTAAGAGGAAAAGCCTCGTTTGCTAGTGATTTATATAGTCTAGGTGTCACTTGTATACATCTACTCACGCAAATGTCACCGTTCGACTTATTTGATACTGGAGAATTTTGCTGGGTGTGGCATCATTATTTAGTGAATAATCCCATCAGTGATGAACTGACAAAAATTCTGAATCGGCTGATTGAAGATGCGACTAATAACCGCTATCAATCAGCGTCAGAAGTTCTGCAAGATCTAAATGCTCGTAGTAACCAACTTAGCGTAATTACGCAACCAGTTAGCTTCCCCTCGGCTAAAAATAGTGTGGGTTGGAAACGTCCCCAAACTTTGAGCGACTATTGGAGTTCTGTATCTTGTGTCGCCTTTAGTCCCGATGGTAATATTTTGGCGGGAGGTAGTTTCGATCGCACTATTCGACTATGGCGACCACAGACGGGAGAATTTATGATATCTTTACTAGGATCTTCTCAACCCATTCTGGCGATCGCCTTTAGTCCAGATGGAAAACTCTTAGCGGGGGGTAGTGGTGACGGTCAGATTCATCTATGGAACCTAGAAAACAGCGAAGAAGTGATCGCCATTGCGGCTCATGAAACCGACCGAGTTTCCATGTCTATCACCTTTAGTCCCAAAGGCGATATTATTGCCAGTGGTAGTGACGATGGAACCGTGAAAATCTGGAAACTTTCCACCTGTCAACTATGCCACACCTTACAACATTCGCGGGGGATTAATGGCATTGCCATTTCAGCCAATGGGGAACTGTTAGCAGCAGCCAGTAGCGATAATTCTATCCACCTATGGGAGGTAAATAGTACCGAACACCTAGGGCAACTTTTAGGACATGAGCGGGACATTAATGCGATCGCTTTTAGTCCCAATAGTCAAATCCTCGCCTCAGCCAGTAGTGACAACACCATCAAACTATGGGATATGGAAACTCAGCAACTCCTAAAAACCTTAACCGGACACGAAGACTGGGTGAGAACTGTTGCATTTATTCGCTCTCCCGACCAAGACCGAAAATCACTGCTAGTCAGTGGTAGTGCCGATCGCACCATCAAAATTTGGGATCTCGACCAAGGAAAAGCCATTGATACCCTAGTAGGACACACCAAAGATATTAATGCGATCGCCATCAGTCCCAATCATCGCACCATCGCCAGTGGTAGTAGTGACAACACCATCAAAATTTGGCGACGGGAATAGTTTTTACAAACCCAATAGCCATCAAACCCCAAATTCCATCAACCATGAATTTACCCACATTAATCACCACCTCCCGTCTCTTAGGGATTCCCTTTATCTTGTGGACTTTAGAGCAACCGACCCCAGAAAATCGCTGGCTCTGTCTAGGTATTTTTATCATCGTCGCCGCCACCGATTGGCTAGATGGCTACCTAGCCAGAAAACTGAACCAAGTCACAGACCTAGGAAAAATCCTCGATCCTCTCGTAGATAAATTACTGGTATTAGCTCCCCTGTTAGCACTGGTAGAAATCGGCGAAATTCCCGCCTGGGGAGTGTTTCTGATTTTGGGGAGAGAATTAGCGATCGCTGGGTGGCGAGTTAATCAAACCCAAATTTCCGGAGCCAACCTGCTAGGAAAAATCAAGACCGTTGTGCAAATAGTCGCCATTGCTTTATTAATTGCTCCCCTTTCCCCCATTTGGGAAACAATTGCGATCGGCATATTTTGGCTCGCCGTAGCCATCACCTTAATTTCCGGTCTAATTTATATTTTACCCCCCATACCCAGCCAACAAACCCCCCCAAATCATTCTAGCTAATTTCAGTAAAACCGGAACTTTTCCCAGTGAACTTTCACCACCCGAACAGCCTAACAAATTCACAAGTTCTGTTAAAATACTTATAGACACCTGCTCTCAGGTGTGCATTCCCCTAGAAGCAGGGTGTAGGGTGTTAGGTATAGGGGGGTCAATACACCAATAATAACTTGATCTTAATAATTTTCTGCTTTTATCTTTAGGTGTTCTCGTGAGTTTATCTATGGTTTTTCTCCCCAATTGTTGTGCCAAAATTAACGCCGTAACTACCAATTTGGATAACTTGATAACTAGGTTTATCATAGGTGATTTACATGGGAAAGTTTCAGGGTAAACGAGTTTCGCTAGTCCAAAAACTCACTATAGCCATGACCCGGTTAGTCATCATAGTAGTAACCAGCGTCACTTGGCTTTCCCTTCAGCTTCAGCAACACAGTTTTAAACAAGAACTAGAACAACAGGCTAATATATTACTAGAAACCATCTCCATTGCGTCCGCTGAACCTTTGGAAGTTTCTGATGTTCAGTTTCTCACCCGACTAATGGAGCAACTAGGAACTGCTCAAATTTTAGTTTCCGGTCATATCTATCAAGCCGAAGGTAGGGTAATTGCAGATGTCTATAACTCGGAGATTTTTACCAATGATATCGACCTGAAACCTGGGGTTGTGGAGTTACTGAAAACCTCAGAAACCCTGTTGAATTGGCAGTATGACAATCAACAACTATTGGGAGTAAAAGCCGTTACCTTCAACGGTAAAATCGTGGGTGCTGTCAGTGTCGGACTCTCGACGCAACCCTTAGAAAATAAAATGGCAACCGTCCGCAATCAGGGTTTAATTATTGCTATGATTGCCGCCATTGCTGGAGCTTGTCTCGCCTCGATAATTAGCCGTTCAATTACTGAACCCCTTAAACAAATGACCGCCGCCACCAAAGAATTAGCCGCCGGAGATTTAGAGTTAAAAATCGACTTACAAAGCCAAGATGAACTTCAGGTTTTAGCGGATTCTTTTAACAAAATGACTAAACAATTGCGAGATTTAGTCGAAAGCAAGGAACAACTAATCACCAGCTTAGAACTACGAGCGGAAGCACTCCGAAAAAGTGAGGTTAAAAACAGAGCATTGCTTAATGCTATCCCCGATTTAATGCTAAGATTTAATCAAGAGGGTCTGGTTTTAGACTTTCAAGCATCTAGGCGAATTAATTAAGTCAATTTTGGATTATCTACACCAGAGTATTTATGATTTATTGCCGAATAATTTGGCTAATCTTTATCTAAAAAATGTCAATAAAGCTCTAATTACTCAGGAAGTACAAGTATTTGAATATGAATGGTTTTTTGATGAAAAACGCCATCATTTTGAAGCCAGAATTGTCGTGAGTGGAGAAAGTGAAGTTTTGGCAATCATCCGTGATATTACCCAAAGTAAATTAGCTCAAATTGAATTACAACGAGCTAAAGATGCTGCCGAAAGCGCCAACCATGCTCAAAGTGAATTTCTAGCCAGCATGAGTCATGAACTGCGTACACCGTTAAATGCCATTATTGGTTATAGCGAACTTTTGCGAGAAGATGCTGTGGATTTTGGCTATACAGATTTTATTCCCGACCTGGATCAAATTCGAGCATCAGGACTGCATCTGTTAACTATTATTCAAGATATTTTAGATATTTCCAAATTAGAATCAGGGATGATGACGGTTTGCTTAGAAAACTTTAATATTGCCACCTTAATCAAAGAAATCGAAGCACTGGTGCAGCCATTATTCCCCAAAAATCATAACCAACTTAAAGTCAACTGTACCCCTGATGTTGAGGGAATGTATGCCGATCGCATCAAAGTCAAACAAGTATTGCTTAACCTTCTGAGTAACGCCGCCAAATTCACAGAAAATGGCTTGGTCAACTTAAATGTGATTTATATAGGTCAGCTTGACACCAAAATCTCGGCCTACCTGCGGGAAAATTTAGCCTCATCAGTCTTAGTGAATGACGAACACCAATTACAAGGTGGGGTGGCTTTTGAGGTCATCGATACGGGAATTGGCTTGACCACAGAACAGATGACCAAAATCTTTGAACCCTTCGAGCGAGCGGATAACTCCACCACCCGCCGCTACGAAGGAACCGGGTTAGGACTATCAATCAGCAAAAGATTTTGTGAGTTAATGGGAGGAGCCATCACCGTGGCCAGTGAAATCGGCGAAGGGTCAACCTTTACGGCATATTTCCCCCTAGTTATGGGTGAAAACACATTTACGGGAATGTGACACCCCAAGAAATCAGGCGATCGCTTCCCAATCGCCAATTTCATCAAAGCGCGGCTCGACCAATTCCGGTAGAATTAACATTGTCCTGTGATTACCATAGTGATTTAAAATCTTAACATATTGTGAATCCACCGGGACCCCAACTCCCTATAAATCCTTAATTTGCCCTAAATCATTATGTCTATTGGCTATCTCGCCCTGGTACTCCATGCTCACCTACCCTTTGTCAGACACCCCGAAAGTGACTATGTATTAGAGGAAGAGTGGTTATTTGAAGCCATTACCGAAACCTATATTCCTCTGATCCAAATGTTTGAAGGGCTCAAACGTGATCGCATTGAATTCAAAATGACCATGAGCCTGACCCCCCCTCTGGTGTCCATGCTCCGCGATCCGCTTTTGCAAGAACGCTACGACCAACACTTAGCCAAACTACAGGAATTGGTCGAGAAAGAAGTTGACCACAACCAACACAATGACCATCTAGTTTATCTAGCCAAACATTATATTGAAGAATTTGCCGAAGCCCGTACCCTCTGGGAAAGATATAGCGGGGATTTAGTTACAGCCTTTAAGCAATTCCAAGACAGCAACAACCTAGAGATTATCACCTGTGGAGCCACCCACGGCTATCTACCCCTAATGAAAATGTACCCCCAAGCGGTACACGCCCAAATCCAAGTCGCCTGCGAACACTACGAAGAAAACTTTGGTCGCCCCCCTAGAGGTATCTGGCTGCCAGAATGCGCCTATTATAATGGTTTGGAAACGATTGTAGCCGACTGTGGTTTACGCTACTTTCTCACCGATGGCCATGGGGTACTCTATGCCCAACCCCGTCCCCGATTTGGTACCTATGCCCCCATTTTTACGGAAACCGGAGTCGCCGTTTTTGCTCGCGACCATGAATCATCCCAGCAGGTCTGGTCTTCCCAGGTGGGATATCCCGGCTCTCCCGAATATAGAGAGTTTTATAAAGATTTAGGTTGGGAAGCTGAATATGAATATATTAAACCCTATATCATGCCCAACGGTCAACGGAAAAATACGGGCATCAAATATCACAAAATTACTGGGCGCGACTTAGGACTAGCAGATAAAGAACTCTATGACCCCTATTGGGCTAAACAAAAAGTCGCGGAACACGCTGCCAATTTTATGTTTAACCGAGAGCGCCAGGTTGAACACCTACAGGGGATTATGCAGCGCCCCCCCATTATTGTCTCTCCCTATGATGCGGAACTTTTCGGACACTGGTGGTATGAAGGACCTTGGTTCCTAGATCTTCTGTTCCGCAAGACTTGGTTTGATCAAGATGTTTACGCGATGACCCATCTAGCTGATTATTTACAGACTTACCCCACCCAGCAGGTCTGTCGTCCGGCTCAGTCGAGTTGGGGTTATAAGGGATTTCATGAATATTGGCTTAACCATACTAACTCCTGGATATATCCCCATTTACATAAAGCGGCAGAGCGCATGATTTCCCTCGCTTGTCGAGAAGCGCTTAATGAGTTGGAACTGCGGGCTCTCAATCAGGCGGCGCGGGAATTGCTGCTGGCTCAATCCTCTGACTGGGCTTTTATTATCAGTTCTGGGACTATGGTTCCCTATGCTGTGCGCCGCACTAAATCCCATCTCATGCGCTTTAACAAGATTTATGAGGATATCAAGATCGGTAAAATTGATGCGGGATGGCTCCAAAAGGTGGAAACTCTCGATAATATCTTCCCCAACATTAACTATCGGGTCTATCGACCTGTGATGTAGCCTCACCCCTACCCCCGCTCTAACCCTCCTATCATCCTATCAACCCTAGCCACTAAGGGGGCTGGGGCTTTTTTGTCAGAATGCGATCGCTAATTTAGCCCGAAACTAATGTTAAATTTTGTAAACTTCTGGTATTCTGTAAAATAGACTACAGAATTTTATAGTATAGTAGTAAGCGTGGGGGAAAAAACCCACTCAAATCACTAGGAGACAAAAAACATGGGTACTCAGGACCAAGCACGGGCGTTAATGATGGGTCATCACCAAAATATCAAGAACCGTCAGCAATCTATGCTCAACCGTTCGGCTCAAGAAGTAGGTATCGACGATGTGGGCGATTATTATAGCACCATCCAAGGGAAACCTAACTCCAATTCAAGTATGAGTTACGATCGCAGTTCCTCATCAATGAGTTAAAGCACTTCAACCCTTTTTCAATCAGTTAATTCCATATACTAGGAGACAAAAATCATGGGTACTCAGGACCAAGCACGGGCGTTAATGATGGGTCATCACCAAAATATCAAGAACCGTCAGCAATCTATGC